>JBATJF010000087.1:0-32704 GCA_049668345.1 Gammaproteobacteria bacterium | reverse complement strand
GACATCTTCCTGCATCAGCCGCACCCGCATGCGGTCATCCGGCTTGAGCCGCGACAGGTTGTGCTGGCGGCCCCACTCCAGCACGTCCGCGTCGATATCCACGCCGATGGCGGTGTTCTTGTCACTGTGCCGGGCCCACTCGCAGCAGACCGCGGCGGTGCCGCAGAAGTCCTCCCTGAGCAAACGGGGTGGCCGGTTGCGCAGCTTGCGAAAGGTCTTGCGGATGAATTTGCACTCCAGCGCCGGATCCTGAACCGACTGTTCGTACAATTTGTGCCGGTCGGCCGACTGCGCCATGGTTTTCGCTTTCTTCCTGCGTTGTTCCTTCATGTTCTTGGCCATCGATTCCTCCGTTCGTGTAACCGCGCACTGGCGCACCGCAATCGCCGATCCACAGGCCGCTGCACCCGGCAGAAGCGCGATAGACCGGCCAAAAAAGCGCTATATCGTCCCTTCACCGCACATTTATTGATTTTCAGCAAAAAAGGTGCCTTGCCATGCCATTATTATGTCAAATGGGATACTGGATGAAAAATCATGCAATACCATAGCCCTTCCATCGAATCGCCAGCCACCGGCTCCCGCCGCATCCTGACAGGCCTGCTGGGCGGTATCGGCGAGCGCCTGATTGCCCCGTCGGCCATATCCGACAGCAATATCCATGAAATGCGCAAGACATGCAAAAAGCTGCGTGCCTTGCTGAGAATGATACGGCCGGCACTGGAAGACGACAGTTTCCGCATCCTGAACGGGAACATTCGTGATTTCGCCCGCCAGCTTGCCTCGCTGCGTGACAGGAAGGTGATGCTCGATACCCTCGAACACATCGACCGTCACTTCGCACCCGTGCTCCATGAACAGGCCCTGGCAGCGGTGCACGAGGCCCTGCGCCACAACCCGGTAAAACATGCCGGTGCCGCGGCCGTCGCACCGGATCCGGCGACCCTGCAGACACAGCTGGCGGAGATCCTGGCGGTGGCCGGTCAAACGGATTTCGGACGCATCGACAGCAGGAACATGCTTGCCGGCATTGCGGACTGCTACCGGCGTGGCCGGCGCGCGCTCGCCCGAATGGAGGCATCACCCGACACCGGCAATGGACATGCCCTGCGCAGGCAGGCGAAGTATCAGTACTACCAGCTGCATATGCTGGACGCGTGGAACGGGGCCGAACTGAAATCCGCGATCAACGATTTTCACCGGCTCGAGGACACCCTGGGCAAGGATCATGACCTGGCCGTGCTGGAAGAGACACTCGCAACACATCCGGACCTGTGCCCGGACCGGGTGCGCCGCGAACTGCTGCACGCCCTGATCGAGAGTCGCCGGATTGCTCTCCTGTCGAAGGCCATGCGCATTGCCCGCACACTGTATCATCTCAAGCCCGGCAAATACCGGCGCCGGCTCGAGTCCAGCCTGGTCCCGGCGGCAGACCTGTGACGCCCGGCTGCGCACATTGGCAGCCGCCAGACCCGGCCTGTCGGTCCGGACAGTTGTCCACAGCACTGATTGGCCCTGCCGCTGATTCCCCTGGCCATGATCCGTTCACCCGCAGGCCGCTGCCCTGAACGCCGCGGCTTGGCTGCACGCGCCCGGCGCCGGCAGCCACGCGTCAAGCCCGGCTGCATCCCGGATATACACGCACATCATACCTGGCGGCTGCCGGTCCCGGTGATACTGCATTGATGAAGATCAAGGCCCGGCGCCGGCAGGCACCGATAATGCGTGCATGAAGTCTCGCATGACCGGGCACAGCAACACGCACACCCTGCGACGCGGCTGGCTCGGCCGCCTTGCCGCGCTGGTACTGCTGACCGCCATGTTCAGCACGGTTACTGCCGAGCCGGTGTTCGATCTGGCAAAACGCTATTTTCCGCAAGCGGACAGGGTCGGTGAATTTGCCGGCGACCCGCTGGCTGCCCCCGTATATCAGGGTGAACAGCTGCTGGCTTATGTCATCCGTACCAGCGATATCGCACCGATACCGGCCTATTCCGGGAAGCCGATCACCCTGCTGGTCGGACTCGACCTGACGGGCCATATCGCCGGCCTGCATATCCTGGAGCATTCCGAGCCCATTCTTGTCGTGGGTGTTTCCGAACAGGACCTGAGAGAGTATGTCGACCAGTACCGGGGGGTGTCGGTGCTGGAACGCGTCAAACTGGGCGGCGCGGAGCGCGAGGGCTATGTCACCGTCGATAGCATCTCCGGCGCCACCATCACCGCGATGGTGATGAATGCCACGGTCATGAAGGCGATCAAGAAGGTGGCCGAATCACGCGGCATACCGGCGGTGGCCGGCGTGCCCGGCACCGGCCCGGCGGATGTCGAAGCAGGCCCGCAGCAGCCCGGACAGGCAGCGGCGCCGCCGGCCTGGTGGCTGGGCGAGAAAACGGAGCCCTTCTGGGTGTCGGTCTGGCAGGCGCGCTGGTGGCAGATCGTGGTCCTGTGCCTTGCACTGGGTGTGCTTACCCTGATCCTGCTGTTCCAGGACTGGCTGACCCGCCGTCCAGGACTGCTCAGGGTCGTGCGCACCGGTTACCTGCTGTTCACCCTGTTCTTCATCGGCTGGTACACCCTGGCCCAGCTGTCGGTCATTCATGTGCTGACCTTCATCACGGCCATCCTGCACCAGTTCACGTGGGAATCGTTCCTGGTCGACCCGCTGATATTCATTCTCTGGGGCTTCGTCGCGCTGACGCTGCTGCTGTGGGGCCGGGGCGTGTATTGCGGCTGGCTGTGTCCCTTCGGCGCATTGCAGGAACTGATCCATCAGCTGGCCCAGCGACTGAAGATCCCGGCATTCGAATTCCCGGATGTGGTGCACGAGCGGCTGACGGCAGTGAAATATGTCATCTTCGTCGCCCTGTTCGGCCTGTCCCTGCAGTCCATCGGATATGCGGCCAGGGCCGCCGAGGTGGAACCGTTCAAGACGGCGATCGTGCTGCACTTCAACCGGGAGGCAATTTTCCTGGCCTATGCCATTGGCCTGCTGGTGATCGGGATTTTCTATCGCAAGTTTTTCTGCAAATACCTGTGCCCGCTCGGCGCCGCGCTGGCGATACCGGCCCCGCTGCGCATCTTTCAATGGCTGCGGCGGCGCAAGGAGTGCGGCCGGCCGTGCCAGATCTGCGCCAGACAGTGCGAGGTACAGGCCATACGCCCGACCGGCGAGATCAATCCCAACGAATGTCACTACTGCCTGGATTGCCAGGTGACCTACTGGGACGATCATCAATGCCCGCCGCTGTCGGAGAAACGCATCCGGCGGGAAAAGAGCAAGGCGGCGCTGAACAGGATCAGGACCGCTGAAACGAACATGAAATCTACAGTAAATCAACGCCCTGACAGCCCTTGATATAAATCAAGGATTTCCGGACATGCAATGGTGACCATGCAATCCGGCTAGAGGTCTAATTGAGGAGATCACGATGAAATCAACAACCGTTTCACGGGCAGTGCGTCTGGCAGTTGCTGGCGCGCTCTCTTTAATCGCAGTCGGCGCCAGCGCCGCCAGCGAGACCGAAGAACATCCGGGTACGACGCCGGGCGAGATGCGCTACAAGGGCGCACCTGTCCCCCTGCAGGAAGGCTCGATCGACGTCATCACACCCGGCGCCCCGGCCCTGACCGAGGCCGAGTTCGCCAAGGCAAAGCAGATCTACTTCGAACGCTGCGCCGGCTGTCACGGCGTGCTGCGCAAGGGCGCGACCGGCAAGCCGCTGACGCCGGACATCACCGAGCCCAAGGGCCTGGATTACCTGAAGGTCTTCATCAATTATGGCTCCCCGGCCGGCATGCCGAACTGGGGCACATCGGGTGACCTCAGCGACGAGGAAGTCACCCTGATGGCCAAGTACCTGCTGAACGAGCCGCCGATACCACCGGAGTACGGCATGAAGGAGATGCAGGCGACCTGGAAGGTGCTGGTGGCGCCGGAGAAGCGCCCGAAGAAGAAGCAAAACAACTATAACCTCGACAATGTTTTCTCCGTGACACTGCGCGATAGCGGCCAGATTGCCATCATCGACGGCGACACCAAGAAAATCATCAACATCGTCAATACCGGCTACGCCGTGCACATCTCGCGCTATTCCACCTCGGGCCGTTACCTGTTCGTGATCGGGCGCGATGCCAAGATCAACCTCATCGACCTGTGGATGAAGACGCCGGACAACGTCGCCGAAATCAAGATCGGCCTGGAGGCGCGTTCCGTCGAGACGTCCAAGTACAAGGGCTACGAAGACAAGTATGCCATTGCCGGTTCCTACTGGCCGCCCCAGTACGTGATCATGGATGGCGACACCCTGGAACCACTGAAGATCGTCTCTACCCGTGGCATGACCGTGGACACCCAGGAATATCATCCGGAGCCGCGCGTCGCCGCCATCGTGGCCTCGCACGAGCACCCGGAATTCATTGTCAACGTGAAGGAGACCGGCAAGGTCCTGATGGTCAACTACGAGGATATCGAGAACCTCAAGGTCACCACCATCGGTGCCGCGCGCTTCCTGCATGACGGCGGCTGGGATTCCACCCACCGCTATTTCATGACGGCAGCCAACCAGTCGGACAAGATCGCGGTCATCGATTCCAAGGAAGACAAGCTGACGGCGCTGATCGATGTCACCAAGATCCCGCACCCGGGACGTGGCGCCAACCTGGTCGATCCCGAGTACGGACCGGTGTGGGTGACCAGCGCGCTGGGTAACGAGAACGTCACCGTGATCGGCACCGACCCGGTGAACCACAAGGACCATGCCTGGAAGGTCGTGCGTACCCTCAAGGGTCAGGGCGGCGGTTCGCTGTTCGTCAAGTCGCACCCCAAGTCCAGCAACCTGTGGGTCGATACCACGCTCAACCCGGATGCCAAGATCAGCCAGAGCGTCGCGGTGTATGACGTGAACAACCTCGACAAGGGCTTTGAGGTCCTGCCGATTGCCGAATGGGCCGACATCAAGGATGAAGGACCCAAGCGTGTGGTTCAGCCGGAATACAATGCGGCCGGCGACGAGGTGTGGTTCTCGGTCTGGAGCGGCAAGGAGGAGGAATCCGCCATCGTGATCGTGGATGACAAGACCCGCAAGCTGAAGCACGTGATCAAGGACAAGCGCCTGGTGACGCCGACCGGCAAGTTCAACGTCCGCAATACCATGCACGACATCTACTAGCCATGGTGCCGGGCATGGAAGACCGTTACGGTTTTCCATGCCCGGCCTCTCATCCCGAGGAGCCTGACAACCATGTCTCAACGCGCCAGGATCTATCTCGTCGGGGCCGGTCCCGGTGATCCCGACCTGCTGACCGTCAAGGCCCTGCGCCTGATACAGCAGGCCGACACCGTCATCTACGACCGGCTGGTATCGGGCGAAATCCAGCGACTGATTCCGCCACACGCCGACCGCATCTACGTCGGCAAGGCAACCTGCCACCACACCCTGAGCCAGGATGAAATCAACACCCTGCTCATCGAACAGGCCGATGCCCGCAAGACCATCGTCCGCCTCAAGGGCGGCGACCCGTACATCTTCGGCCGCGGCGGCGAGGAAGCACTGGCCCTGGTACGGGCTGGCATCGACTTCGAGGTCGTTCCCGGCATTAGCGCCGGCCAGGCCTGCACGGCCTACGCCGGCATCCCGCTGACCCACCGCGGACTGGCCAGCGGCGTACGCTTCATTACCGGTCATCGCCGCGACGACCATGAACTCGTCATCGACAGACACACCCTGGCCGACCGTGACCAGACCCTGGTCATCTACATGGGCCTGTCCAACCTGGGCCTGATCGTGGCCAAGCTGCTGGCCGCCGGGCGCGACAGCAGCACACCGGCAGCCATCATCGAGCGCGGCACCACGCCGCGACAACGCAATTTCATTACGACCATCGGCCAGCTGGAGACAACGGCGGCCCGCGGCAGCATCCAACCTCCCGCCCTGCTGGTCATCGGTGACGTGGTCGCGCTGGCCGCCGAACTGGGCGCTGCGCAGCCGGATTCGGACGAAGCCGAGCTGCAATATGCCTAGATTAACCTGCCTGCTGCTTACCATCCTGCCCTGCCTGCCGGCAGCTGCCGCACCCCTGTCGGCTGAACGTGCACAGGAACTGCAAAACCTGCTGCAGCAGGACTGCGGCTCCTGTCATGGCATGCGCCTGACCGGCGGACTGGGACCGGCACTGACCGCGCAGGCGCTGGCCGGCAAACCGCGCGAGTTGCTGGTCGCCACCATCCGCGACGGCCGCCCGGGCACACCCATGCCACCCTGGAAAACCCTGCTCGGCGAGGACGACATCGCCTGGCTGGTGGAGACCCTGATGCAGGCGGGACAAACACCATGAGGGCACTGCTGTTGATCTGTGCCTGCCTGCTCAGCCTGCCGCTGCTCGCGGAGTTGCGCGGCACCGGCGACCTCGGTGTGGTCATCGAGCGCGCCACGGGCCAGCTGCTCGTGGTCGAGCACAGCACCGACACCCGGCTGGCGGAGATCGACGGCCTCGGCGACCTGTCGCATGCCTCCGTGGTGTTCTCGCGGGATGCCCGCTATGCCTACGTGTTCGGCCGCGATGGCGGACTCACGCGGGTCGACCTGCTGGCCGGCCGCATCGACAAGCGTATCCTGCAGGCCGGCAACAGCATCGGCGGCGCGATCTCGCAGGACGGCCGCCTGGTCGCCGTGTCGAATTACGAACCGGGCGGCGTACGCGTCTTCGATGCCGCCACGCTCGAGCCGGTCGCCGACATCCCTGCCGAATACGCACCCGGCAGATTTTCCAAGGTCATCGGCCTGGTCGACGCCCCCGGCAACCGTTTCGTGTTCAGCCTGTACGACGCCGACCAGATCTGGATCGCCGACATGGCCGAACCGCGCAAGCCGCAGCTGACCCGCTTCGAGAACATCGGGCGCGCGCCCTACGACGCGCTGATCACCCCGGATGGCCGCTACTACATCGCCGGCCTGTTCGGCGACGACAGCATGGCCCTGCTCGATCTGTGGCATCCGGAACGCGGTGTGCGCCGCATCCTCGAGGGCTACGCGGCACATGATGAAAAGTTACCCGTCTACAAGATGCCGCATCTCGAAGGCTGGGCCATGGCCGGACGCCACGCCTTCGTCCCCGCCGTCGGCCAGCACCGGGTGCTGGTGGTGGACACCGACAGCTGGCAGCAGCAGGACGCCATCGAGGTACACGGACAGCCGGTGTTCGTCATGGCCCGCCCCGACGGCCGCCAGGTGTGGGTCAATTTCGCCCATCCGGACAACGACACCGTGCAGGTCATCGACGTCGAGTCGCACGCCATCATCAAGACCCTGAAACCCGGCAAGGCGGTCCTGCACATGGAATTCACACCACGCGGCGAGAAGCTCTGGCTGTCGGTGCGCGACGAGGACCGCATCGATGTGTATGACACCGCCAGCCTGGAGAAAACGGCTACGCTGCCCGCCGTCAAGCCGAGCGGTATTTTCTTCACTGACCGCGCCCACCGCATCGGGTTATAGCCATGACGCCGCTGACGCAACGCCTGCTGAACGACTACCAGAGGGAATTCCCGCTCGAGCCGCAGCCGTTTGACCATATCGCGCGGGAGCTGGACACCTGTACTGCCACCCTGCTCGACCATCTGCGCGACCTGCAGGTCCAGGGCGTGGTCAGCCGCGTCGGAGCGGTGTTCCGGCCCAATACCATCGGCGCCAGCACCCTGGCGGCGATGGCGGTACCCGCCGCGCATCTGGAACGGGTCGCGGCGCTCGTGAACGGTTTCCCCCAGGTCAACCACAACTACGAGCGCGAACATCGTTTCAACCTCTGGTTCGTGCTTACGGCGCCGCATCAGGAGGCCATCGCGGCCACCCTCAACGCCATCCGGCAGCAGAGCGGCCTTGATGTCATGTCGCTGCCGCTGGTCCGGGACTATCACATCGACCTGGGTTTCCATCTGCGCTTTGACCGTGCGGCGAACATGACGGTTGACCGTGACCCGGCATACACCGGAACACATCCCGTGGCAGACCTGGCTGGCAGCGCCGAGGACCTGATCGAGGCGATCCAGGACGGCCTGCCGCTGGTAACACGACCCTACCAGGCAATCGCCGAACGCATTGGCTGTACCGAAGCCGGGGTCATCGAGCAGCTGCGCAGCCTGCTCGAGCGCGGCATCATCAAGCGCCTGGGTGTGGTCGTGCGCCATCACGAGCTCGGCTACCGTGCCAATGCCATGGTGGTGTGGGATGTGGCGGATGACCAGGTCGACCGGATCGGCCGGCAACTGGGCGACCAGGATTGCGTCACGCTCTGCTACCAGCGGCCGCGCCGCCTGCCCGACTGGCGCTACAACCTGTTCTGCATGGTGCACGGCCAGGACCGCGACGAGGTGCTGGCCTGCATCGAACGCATGACCACCGCGCTCGGTCTGGGCGAGACCCCGCACGAAATACTGTTCAGCGGCCGGCGCTTCAGGCAGCGCGGCGCACATTACCGGATACCCGGCTGATGGACGCGCTGGACCGCCGCATCATCAACGAACTGCAGGGCGGTTTCCCGGTCTGCGAGCAGCCCTTCCTCGAGGTTGCCGAACGGCTCGGCAGCACGGAGAGCGAGCTGATCACGCGCATCGGTTGCATGCTGGATGACGGCCTGCTGACGCGCTTCGGCCCGCTGTTTCATGCCGAACACCTGGGTGGCGCACTCAGCCTGTGCGCAATGCACGTCCCGCAGGAGCGCTTCGAGGCCGTGACGAAAACGGTGAATGCCTTTCCCGAGGTCGCGCACAACTACCGGCGCGATCATCACATGAACATGTGGTTCGTGCTGGCCACGGAAACACCCGCGGCGTTGCAGTCGGCCATCGCGCGTATCGAACAGGCCACCGGACTGGCGGTACTGAACCTGCCGAAGCTGGAGGAGTTCTATGTCGGCCTGCATTTCGAGGTTTAGTGCATGACGACCGGAAAGGCAGCATGCGCGACAGAGTCACTGCCGGATCTGGACCGGCGCCTGGTGCTGGCCACGCAGACCGGATTGCCGCTGGACTCCCGCCCCTATCACTGGCTCGCGGCCGAACTCGGCGTCACGCCCGAACGGGTGATGGAGCGCCTCAACGCCATGCTGGCCGATGGCCGTATCCGCCGCATCGGCGCCGTACCCAACCATTACCGCCTGGGCTACACGGCGAACGGTATGACGGTGTGGGACATCCCGGACGAGTTAATCGGCGCTGTCGGCGCGGAAGTCGGCAGGCTCGATTTCGTCAGTCATTGCTACCACCGCCCGCGGGTGCTGCCGGACTGGCCCTACAACCTGTTCGCCATGGTGCATGGCCACAGCCGGCCCGAGGTGGCCGCGCTGGTGGAGCGGATCGCCGGCCTGCTCGGTGCACGGCAGCGCGGCCATGATATCCTGTTCAGCAGCCGTATCCTGAAAAAAACCGGCCTGCGGCTGGGAGGCTGATATGTTCCGCATCTCGCATTACATGCAACTGCTGTCGCAACCGCCGCCCGACACCATCCCGGCGGCGCGCCGGCCGTCCGGCCCGGTGGTGATCTGGAACCTGATCCGGCGCTGCAACCTGACCTGCAAGCATTGCTATTCGATTTCCGCGGATATTGATTTCCCCGGTGAATTGTCGACGACCGAGATTTACTCGGTGATGGACGACCTGAAGCGCTTCGGTGTGCCGGTGCTGATCCTGTCGGGCGGCGAACCGCTGCTGCGCCCGGATATCTTCGACATCTCGGCGCGCGCCAGGGCCATGGGCTTCTACGTCGGCCTGTCCAGCAACGGCACGCTGATCGACGCGGACAACATCGAACGCATCGCGTCCATCGGCTACGACTATGTCGGCATCAGCCTCGATGGCATGCGCGCCACGCACGACCGCTTCCGGCAGAAACAGGGGGCGTTCGACGCCTCGCTGGCCGCCATCCGCCTGTGCCGCGACGCCGGCATCAAGGTCGGCATGCGTTTCACCCCGACGCAGGACACCGCCCAGGAACTGCCGGACATCCTGCAGCTGATGGACGCGGAAGGCGTCGACAAGCTGTACGTGTCACACCTGAACTACGGCGGCCGCGGCAACCGGCATCGCGCCTCCGATGTCATCCACAGCACCACCCGGCAGGTCATGGACCAGCTGTTCGACGCCTGCTGGACCGATGTGCAGGCCGGCGGCAAGCGCGAATTCGTCACCGGCAACAACGACGCCGATGCGGTCTACCTGCTGCACTGGGTGGCGCGCCACCTGCCGGAACGGCATGCCGAGCTGCACGAACGGCTGGTGAACTGGGGCGGCAATTCCTCCGGCGTCAACATCGCCAATATCGACAATCTGGGCAACGTGCACCCGGACACCTTCTGGTGGAACTACAACCTGGGCAATGTCAGGGAACGGCCGTTCTCCGATATCTGGGTCGACACCCGCGATCCGCTGATGGCGGGCCTCAAGGCCTCACCGCGGCCCTTGCGCGGACGTTGCGGTGTGTGCGGATACCGGACGGTGTGTGGCGGCAACACCCGCGTGCGCGCCTTCCAGATGACCGGCGACCCGTGGTGGGAAGACCCGGCCTGCTACCTCGATGACCGGGAACTGGACATCGACCCGGCGGACTACGCCGACGCGCAGCCGGAGCCGCTGCCATTGCAGGTGCGCACTATCCGGCGTGCGAGCTGAACATGACGGCCCGCAGAGCGCACCCTGCGAAATTAAATCGGGATGTAGGGTGCGCTCTGCGCACCAGTAACACACCTGCGCAGTTCATGTAGGGTGCGCTTTGCGCACCGATCTATTACCCATACGTCTGCCGGATAATTTATGAAACATGCACTAACGGCATACCTGAACGCGCTCATTACAGCTTTAAGCGTCGGTATCCTCAATCATGCCATCGCTGCCGAACCGGACACCACGGCGCTCTACCTGGAACACTGTGCCGGCTGCCATGGCGCCGATCGCCTCGGCGGCACGGGACCGGCACTGCTGCCCGACAACCTGCAACGCCTGCGCAAGGACAACGCGGCCACGGTCATAAGCGGCGGCCTGCCGGCCACGCAGATGCCGGCCTTCAGCGACAGGCTCGATGCGGCAGAGATCGACGCCCTGGTCACCTACATCTACACGGCCCCCGCACAGCTACCCGTCTGGGGCGAGACCGAGATCCGCGCCAGCCATGTCATTCACAAGCCGGCGTTGCTGGAGGCAGGCGCCGCGGAACTCAAGCCGGTCTACAGCGCCGATCCGCTCAACCTGTTCCTGGTGGTCGAGGCCGGCGATCACCATGTCACGGTACTGGACGGCGACAGGCTGGAACCGATTCACCGCTTCAGGTCACGATTCGCGCTGCATGGCGGGCCCAAGTACTCATCCACCGGGCGCTATGTGTATTTCGCCTCGCGCGACGGCTGGATCAGCAAGTTCGACATGTACCGGCTGGAGACCATCGCCGAGATACGCGCCGGCATCAACACGCGCAACGCCGCGGTATCCGCCGATGACCGTTTCGTGATGGTCGGCAACTACCTGCCGCACACGCTGGTCGTGCTGGATGCCCGTGACCTCAGCCTGGTCAGGGTGATCCCGGTGCAGGACGATTCCGGCCAGGTCTCGCGGGTCAGCGCCGTCTACACCGCGCCACCGCGCGAGAGCTTCATCGTGGCGTTGAAGGATCTCAGGGAAGTCTGGGAGATCAGCTATGCCCGCAACCCCGAGCCGGTATACCGCGGTATGGTGCACGATTACCGGATGGGTGAGGGTCTGGCCGATACCGGCCGCTTCCCGGTGCGGCGTATCAGGCTGGATGACTACCTGGATGACTTTTTCTTCGACGCGTCCTACGAGCACCTGATCGGCGCCGCGCGCAACAGCAACAATGGCCAGGTAGTGAACCTGATCGTCGGGCGCAAGATCGCCGACGTGGAGCTGACCGGCATGCCGCACCTGGGCTCGGGCATCACCTGGCCCTATGGTGACACGACCGTGCTCGCCACGCCGAACCTGAAAGAAGGCGTGGTGACTGTCATCGACATGAAAGACTGGAAGACGGTGGTGAAGATCAAAACGCTCGGCCCGGGCTTTTTCATGCGCAGTCACGAAAAAACGCCTTATGCCTGGGTCGACGTGTTTTTCGGGCCGAACAGGGACGCCGTGCACATCATCGACAAGCAGACGCTGGAAATTGTCAAAACCCTGCGACCCGAGCCCGGCATGACCGCGGCCCATGTCGAATTCACCCGTGACGGTAAGTACGCGCTGCTGAGCATCCAGGAGATGGACGGCGCCATCGTCGTCTACGATGCCGCTTCACTGGAAGAGGTCAAGCGCATCCCGATGAAAAAACCGGTCGGCAAGTACAATGTCTTCAACAAGATCACGCGTTCCGAAGGCACCAGCCACTGACACCGGTTACGCGCTGCCTGTGTAGGCAGACGCGACCTGCTACCTGATCGCTGTCAGGCGCAGGCGGCGGCCCCGAACCAGAACGCGGTGTTCTTGGCGAGGAATTCGTCATAGCGCATATAGTGCGAACCGTCGCAGGAGAACGTCAGGCTGATCATGCCGTTGAAGATGTTGATCGAGAACATGCGCAAGTAGAGGTTCTCATCGGTCATGCGCAGTGGGTGAAGCATCTCCAGGACGCGCGCGACGGCGTCCTGCGGAGTGGCGGCAGCGGCGGGATAGTCGCACGGCGGGTATACAAGGCAGATATCCGGGTCGCTCAGCATTTCGTGATCGAGAATGCGGTAACGGAACGGGTCGTCGATCGTCCAGATGGTGGCCTGGCTGCTGGAGAAATGGATCTGGCACTGGAATACGCCGCGCAGGGTCAGCAATTCCTCGAGGATGGACAGCGCCTGTTCGAGATGCCGATCCATCGGACTCTCGATGCGCTGCTGCTGAAACACCACCCCGCGAATGGCCGGATCACCCTTGATCTGTCGCCAGATCGCGGATTCCTCGTAGAGCTTCGATGTCGCCGGCAGGTTGCGCAGGTCGAAATCGGCCCCTACGTAGCCGAGGGTACCGGAACCGTCGCGCACGACCCCCAGGGCCGTGAGCGAGGGCCGGTGCTCGGAAAGACTGATGTAGGCATCCGAGAGCAGGAATCCCCAGATCGGCACCGACTCCTTCATGTAGGGTCGCTGGGAGCGGTCGCGCCCGAAATACCCGGCTGCCACGCCGTGCTCGCCAATATTGTCTGAAATCTGCACACCATCCGGGCCGACACAGTAAAGATAGCTGCAATGCGGGATGCTGGGGAAGCCCTTCAGCAGCACGGCATTGAGTTTCTGGCGATCGCCCCAGGCCGGTGCGCAGTGGCCGGCCAGCTGCGCAAGCGGCTCATGCAGCATGCGCGCAAGCTGTTCACGCTGCAGATAGATGTTTTCCTTTACTGACAAATTCATGACGCCATACTCCCGTATCGTCTACCCCGGCCGGTATCGAGCAGATTGGATAAATAAGCCAGCGGATAGTTCCTGATTGCTGTTTGTCGCGACCGGCGACCGGAAGCATGCCGGTAGGTATCCGGCTCATGCAGCCACGCTGCCCGGCCTGTTTCGCCCCGGGTGCGGCCAGCCGCATACCGTGTACAGCTTAGCGCTGATAATCCGGGCGTTTACAATTCCAGAGATAATTTTTTTCCTGTTGCTTGCTACCCCGAATCTCAATTGCCTGCAGGGAGCCAGGTCTTGTCGTACAGTGACTGCCGCGAGTAATACCGGCCGCTTTGTGCCAAATGCCGATTGCTCAACGCGCACAGTAAAACCCGACACCAGCACACATGGCCCGCCCCCGTTAACGGCGCGCGGTAAAGCGGATACATCCCGACCCTGCCCGATCCACCGGCCCGGAACTGCGACGCGCCCCGGCGGACGAATCCGGCGGCTGGCAGGCACAGCCCAGCTCGCTGATAGCATACTGCACCCGTGGCACGTGGATCGGAACGTATGTAACACCTCCACAACCGGCGCAGGCTGCCTGAACCGCTAAGGCAGGAAACACAGGCCCGGCCAACCCGGTCTGCTGGCCCAGCGACATTGCCGGTGCTGAACAATGCTCGTGTCAGCGCAAGGCCTGTTCTGCTTGAATAGCGTCTTGACATATATCAAGGAGTATTCAGCGCGCATTCACGATGATTGCGACAATTGGTCACATACCAAATGATTGCCCGTCAAACGGCGTTCCTCAAAGGAGAGTTCCATGGCTAATCAAGGTAATAAACCCCGCGAAGAAGAAGAACGCATCCCGGCGATGCAATCACTGCTGGAGAACCCGTTCCTGCTGCTGTTCATCGGTGTCGCTATGCCCACGGTGTTCTACATCGTCTGGGGCATTATGGAAATCGCCACCTTACCCGTTGCCCAATAACGACGCCCAGGAGGAAAACCGGCCATGACTTCCTATTTACCGCCCGCCGATCGCATCTGGTGGAAGGTGCCCGTTGGACGCCAGGAGATCGTCTGGATCGCCATCGCGCTGATATGGTGCCTGATCCTGTTTTTCATGATGCCGTTCTGGCACGTCTACGGGAAACAGAACCTGTCTACCGAGGCCTATCAAACCACGCCCGCTGCGTTTGGCGCCAAGGTCCAGGCCATGATCGACCAGTATACCGTCCGTACCGAAACCGAACAGAAGATCCCGGTTGTGCATCCGCCGGCTGGCAGCGACATCTACATGCTGGGGCGTTTGTGGCAATGGTGGCCGATCCTGGAACTGGAAAAGGACAAGACCTACCGCCTGCACCTGTCATCCATGGACTGGCAGCACGGCTTCTCGCTGCAGCCCGTCAACATCAATATGCAGGTGGTTCCTGGCTATGAAATGGTGCTGAACATTACACCCGATGTCGCCGGTGAGTATGGCGTGGTCTGTAACGAATTCTGCGGCATTGGCCACCATACCATGCTCGGCAGAATCTACGTTAAGGAGTGATGAGACATGGCAAACTTTAGACTCTGTCCCGACTCGGGCCTGTATTTCGACAGAAACGCGGAAAGCCTGATGAAGGCCAACGCGGTGGCCGCCGCCGTCGCCCTGCTGGTGGCCGGCCTGCTGGCGCTCGGCGTGGCACTGACACGCTGGCCCGCGGTGCACCTGCTGCCTGCTGACCAGTTCTACATGTTCCTGACCGCCCACGGTATCGATGCGCTGATCTTCTGGATCATCTTCTTCGAAATCGCGATTCTCTATTTCGCGTCATCGACCCTGCTGCGGTGCCGGCTGGCCGCCCCGCGCTGGGCCTGGCTGGGGTTCGCCCTGATGCTGATCGGCGCGGTCACGACCAACGTCGCCGTCTTCCAGGGCAATTCCAGTGTCATGATGACGTCCTATGTTCCCATGCAGGCGGCACCGCATTTTTACCTGGGCCTGATCCTGTTTGCAGTGGGCGCCCTGATCGGCTGCTTCGTCTTCTTCGGCACACTGGTCGTCGCGAAGGACGAGCACACCTATGAGGGATCCATTCCGCTGGTCACCTTCGGGGCAATGACCGCCGCCATTATCGCGGTATTCACCATTGCCAGCGGCGCCATCATCCTGATCCCGACCTTCCTGTGGTCGATCGGCTACATCGGGCACATCGATGCGGAAATGTACCGCGTCATCTGGTGGGGGATGGGCCATTCGTCCCAGCAGATCAACGTCGCCGCGCATGTATCGGTCTGGTACCTGGTGGCCGGACTCACGCTCGGCGCCCGCCCCATGTCGGAAAAAGTGAGCCGTTTCGCCTTCCTGCTCTACATCTTGTTCCTGCAGCTGGCCAGCGCCCACCACATCCTGGTGGACCCGGGCATCAGCGCTGAATGGAAGATATTCAACACCAGCTACGCCATGTACCTGGCGGTCCTGGCCAGCATGATCCATGGACTGACCGTGCCCGGCTCCATGGAAATTGCCCTGCGCAAGAAGGGCTATACCCGCGGCATGTTCGAATGGCTGCGCAAGGCACCGTGGGGTAATCCGGCGTTCTCCTCCACCTTCCTCTCTATCCTCATTTTCGGATTTATCGGCGGTATCACGGGTGTGGTGATGGGAACCGAGCAGATCAACCTGATTATCCACAACACGATCTACGTCCCCGCCCACTTCCACGCCACCGTGGCGGTCGGTACCACCCTGACCTTCATGGGACTGACCTTCTACCTTATTCCGGTACTGTTCCGGCGCAAGATGATCCTGCCCACGCTGGCCAAATGGCAGCCCTATCTGTTCGGCGGCGGCATGACGATCCTGATCCTGTTCATGCTGGGTGCGGGCACGCTGGGGGTCTCGCGACGTCACTGGGATATGGACTTCACCGGAGCGGCGCTGAGCTTTGAGTACTCGGGCATGGCCTACACCATGATGGGCATCGCCGGTATCGGCGCCGTCCTGGCCGTGGTCGCCGGCGGCGCCTTTCTGCTCATCACCGTGGGATCGCTTGTGTTCGGCAAGAAGCTGGATGAATCCGCCGGTCTGCTGCAGAGCTTCGGTTTCCCGCTGTCGTCGGGCACCTACTCGGCGGTACCGGAAATCCTGCCCATGGCGAAGCCGGTTGAGGAGCACGGTTCGGCCGGTTTTGAAGCCCCGGGCACCTTTGCCCTGGCGATGCTGCTGCTGGTTTCCTTCGTCGTCTATTACTTCATCAACTGGAAGTATCTGTCCTCGGTCTGGCCGCTCAGCTAGGCAGCCGGACCCGGGCCCAGGCGGGGCGGATGGCACCATGTCCGCCCCGCATTAAACATCCGGGTACGCGAACATGCAGAGACAACTCATAGAGGGCGCCATCGGACAACCGTTTGATTTGTCGGCGACGTTGCATCAGCTGTCGAATCTTTTCAAGTTCCGCATCGGCGTCGTGATGGCCCTCACCTCCGTGGTGACCCTGATCGTGACCCCCGGGCAGTCGGTAGCCACCTGGCAGGTGCTGGTACTGGGGATCACCGTATTACTGGCCGCCGGCAGTGCGGGCGCCTTTAACCAGTATTACGAAACCGATATCGACGCACGCATGCGCCGCACCGTCGACCGGCCCTTCGTGACCGGCGCCTTTGTGCACAGCCGCTGGTGGCTGCTGCTGATCGGTGCCATGCTGCTGGCCGGCGTGGGCACCGCCGGCTGGCTGCTTAACGGCATGGCCGCCCTGTATATCTTTCTCGGCGCCTTCTTCTATGCCATCGTCTATACCGTGTGGCTGAAACGCCGCACATCAATGAATATCGTGATCGGCGGCGCCTCGGGCAGTTTTGCCGTGCTGGCCGGCGCGGCCGTGGTCGACCCCCACCTGGGCGCGGTACCGCTCATCCTGGCCGTTGTCCTGTTCCTGTGGACGCCGCCCCACTTCTGGAGCCTGGCCATCGCGCGGCACAAGGATTACGAGGCCGTCGGCGTGCCCATGCTGCCGGTGCAGGTGGGTAACACGGCGGCCGCCCGGGTGGTGCTGGCCAACACGCTGCTGCTGACCGGCGTATCCGTCCTGCCGTTTTTCTTCGGTCTCGGCTGGCTGTACCTGGCCGGCGCCCTTATCGGGGGCGGCTATTTCATCTATCGCAGCCTGCTGCTGGTGAAGGACACCTCGCCCGGCAACGGCATGCGCGCCTTTTTTGCCTCCCTGGTACAGTTGATCGTGTTGCTGGTATTCGCCGTACTCGACGCCACGTTGATTGGCTGATACCGTGGCAGGCGTTGTCCGCCCCGAGTCACACAATCATGCGGTACTCATCCAGACCTCTTGCCCTGCTCCTTGCATTACTCTGCTCGGCGCTTGTTCCGGCTGCCGCCGCAGAACCCGGCCCGGTCGACGCTATACAGCCGCAGGACCCGGTCCAGGCGTTCCGCTACAAGGAAGCCCTGCAGCGCAGCCAGGACGCCATCGGCCGCGTACTGGGCAACCACCGCCTGACCGACCACGAGAGCCGCGCCCTGACCCTGGACGACCTGCGCGGCAAGCCGCTGGTGCTGAGCCTGATCTATACCAGCTGCTACCAGATCTGTCCCATGACCACCCGCCATCTCGCCAAGGTGGTCGACAAGGCCCGCAAGGCCCTGGGTGAAGACAGCTTCAACGTCGCTGTGCTGGGCTTCGATGCCTACAACGATAACCCGCAGGCGATGATCCATTTCGCGCGGACACAGGGAATCGATGACCGGGGGTGGTACCTGCTCAGCGCCAGCCCGGATACCGTCAAGGCCCTGAGCAAGGACCTTGGATTCGAGTTCTACGCATCACCCAATGGCTTCGACCACATCACGCAGGCCACGGTAATCGACGCCGAGGGACATGTCTACCGGCAGGTTTACGGCGAGGTGTTCGAGACGCCGATACTGGTCGAGCCACTCAAGGAGCTCGTGCTCGGACGACCCAAGCCGAACCAGGGCCTGCTGTCCGAACTGATCGACAAGGTCAACTTCTTCTGCACCACCTACGATCCTGCACGGGACGGCTACTATTTCGACTACTCGCTGTTCATCGGCATGGTGATCGGCGGGTCCATCATACTGATCGGGATCGTGCTCCTGGCGCGTGAAGTCAGGCACGGCCGGCGCTCGGCTCACTCTTGAGACATATCAAGGACGACTTTCCCGTCATCGATTAGGCTCTGGCGGTACAATCACCTGCAAGACCCTGCACGTGCGGCCTGCTTCGCACACCGGTGAAACCCAGAGACGACTATCCGTGAACAAACGCGTTAATCCCGTCAAGCGCAGTTACCTCCTGCTCGAGGAATGGTTCAACCTGTCGTTTGGAACGGCCTGGAATCCACTCTATCATCTCGGAACACTGACCTTTTTCTTCTTCTGGGTCGTGCTGGTCAGCGGCCTCTACCTGTTCATCTTCTTCGACACCAGCATCGCCGGCGCATACAGCTCGGTAGAGAAAATAACCCACCACCAGTGGTACGCGGGTGGCATCATGCGCAGCCTGCACCGCTATGCCTCGGATGCCGCAGTCGTCACCATCCTGCTGCACATGTTTCGCGAATTCGCCCTCGGCCGTTACCATGGCTTCCGCTGGTGGTCCTGGGTTACCGGCATACCGACCCTGTGGGTCGTTATCACCCTGGGCATCACCGGTTACTGGCTGGTGTGGGATGAACTGGGCCTGTACGTCGCGGTGCTCTCCTCCCTGCTCATGGATGCGGTGCCGGTGATGACCGGTTCCATGGCCCGTGATTTCCTGGCGGGTCAGCTCACCGACCGGATGTTCACCCTGATGGGTTTCCTGCACCTGCTGGGACAGCCGATCATGCTGATCGGTGTCATCTGGCTGCACGTCAAGCGGCTCTCCCATGTCGAGATCAGTGCTCCCCGTGGCCTGGCCGTGGGCAGTTTCCTGGCGCTGCTCGCACTGTCATTGCTGATGCCGGCGACCAGCCATGCGCCCGCAGACCTTTCCAGGGTACCCGCGGTACTGCGACTCGACTGGTTCTATCTCAACGTCTACCCCCTGCTCGACACGTGGTCGGCAAACCAGGTCTGGATACTGACCACGAGCGTCACCCTGCTGCTGATCATCCTGCCCTGGCTGCCGCCCAGAAAAACCGGCCCCGCGGCCGAGGTTCATCTCGATCAATGCAACGGCTGCGGCCAGTGCGCCGAGGACTGCCCCTTCGACGCCATCTCGGTACAGGCACGCACCGACGGGGCACGCTGGAAAAACGAAGTCATTGTCAATCCCGCCCAGTGTGCCGCCTGCGGTATCTGTGTCGCCTCCTGCTACTCATCCAACCCGTTCAGGAATGCAACGCCGCTGGAAACAGGCATCGATATGCCCCAGTTCCCGATTGACGAAATCCGGACACGGACCCGGTCCGCCCTGGCAGAACTCAAGGACGATAACGGCATCATGATTTTCGGCTGCGACAACGCCGCCGATATCAGCGAGCTGAAGGCCGACAACGTCGCGGTACTGAGCCTGTTCTGCACGGGCATGCTGCCACTGACCCTCGTGGAATACGCGCAACGGCACGGTGCAGGTGGCGTCATGATTGCAGGCTGCCGCGGCGGCGACTGCTTCTACCGCCTGGGCAATGCCTGGATGGATCAGCGCTTCGAGGGTCTGCGCAAGCCGGTGCTGCGGCAACGCGCCAGTCGCGAACGCATCAGGATATTCCAGGGCGCCGTCACCGACGGCGCCAGGCTGCGCCGCGAGCTTGCCGACTTCCAGCGCCAGATCGCCACGCACGGACTGGACGATCCGCACCCCCGGGAAGCGCGCAATGCCTGAGGCGCTGCGCTATCTGCTGCAGGCCCTGAACTACAGCATCTTCATGCTGCTGGTGTGGTATTTCTCGGCCGCGCCCGCCTACACGCACCTGAAACCTGACCAGGCGCTCGTCACGGTGGCCTATTCCCATGCCGGTGCACGCATCGAGCCGTGCCACACCCTGTCCCAGGAAGAACTGGCCAGATTGCCGCCCAACATGCGCGCGCCCATGGACTGCCCGCGTGAACGTTCCCCTGTCACTGTCAGTTTGCTGCTGGACGGCAAGCAAATTGCGGGGAAGGTCTTCAACCCGCCCGGCCTGTACAACGACCTCGGGGTGGATGTCTACCTGAGTGCCAAGGTGCCCGTCGGCGAACACCGGCTGGGCGTGGAAATGAACGACGACGTGCACGTGAAGGGCCCCACGCATACCGACGAGGAAACCGTGACCCTGGAACCGGCCCAGCTGCTGTTCATCAATTTCAATTCCGAGACCGGCAGCTTCTTCAGCCGCTAGCCCGAATTTCCAGGCGACTTATTGCCGTTCGGCCCCGGCCCCCTGCTCGATCCGCTCCGCGTCCACTGCATCGCCGGGGCCCGGGGTTGGATATAATCGCTGGATCAACTGGAAGAGCACCAGGGACAGCAGCAGGATGATTGCAAAAAATATCAGCGTGCGGTGCTCGAATCGTTCACCGCGCCTGATCTCGAGCTGGTTGAGTATCCAGTCGGAAAACAGGTAAAGGAAAATGGCGGCCAGTGTGAAATACAGCATTTCCATTGTTTGCAACCTGTTCGAAGCTGAATGTATCGAAGATGACCAAACGGTGCCCGGACCTGTACATGAGCATACCACACCGCCAGAAACAGCAAACGCCCGACGGTGACTGATCCGGTGATAGCAAAATATATTCATGTCGCTTGCGTGATCATCACCTTCCTGCTGTTCTTCATCCGCGGCATATGGATGATCATTGACCCGGACCTGTTGCAGCGCAAGTGGACCCGGCGCCTGCCCCCGGTGATCGACACGGTTCTGCTCGTATCCGCAATCGTTCTCTGCTTCACCATCAGGCAGTATCCCTTTGTGCACGCCTGGCTAACGACCAAGGTCGTGCTCCTGTTTTTCTATATCGGACTTGGCATGCTGGCCCTGACCTACGGCAAAACAAGGCGAATCCGCGTAGGCAGCTGGATCGCCGCACAGCTCTGCTTCATGTATATCGTCGCCGTGGCGCTGACGAAGAACCCGCTGGTGCTGTCATGAAAAGAGCAGTCCTGTATGCCGGTGTAATGATGCTTGTTGCCCTGCTGCTCGCCTGCGGCGAGCCCAATCGACGGCTGGATGAGCATGTGTTCTATGACGGACCGCAATTCAGTCTCAAGGTCGTGCGCTATTTCCGCAATATTCCTTTCAATTATCTGGGTGAATATGCCGTCGTGATGTGCCGGTCGCAACACACCGCCGACTCACATTCAGACGACCCCCGGGATGCCGGGTGGCGGATGCTGTGGGCAGCGGGCGGCCGGGACAGTGACAGTGCAAGGACAGTCGCCCTGGGTGAGCAGGACAGGTACGAAGTGCCGGACGACCATACCCTGATCGCAACAACACATGCCTTCAATATCAGCTTCGATGCCTGCGGTCATTTCGCCAGCTGGGACCCCGGCCATTTGCCGGAATCGATGATCGACCCGGTGGAGAAGCCGGATTCCTGTGCGCCCAACGGCCCGGTGGACTGCCGCCACCTTGATTTCGAGGGTGACCGCGCGCCAGTCTATGAACAGGTCAGCATAACCGGCCGGGGCCAGGTCAGCTTCACAGTCAGGTCAAAGACCTTCAAGGGTGTCGAACGGCTGCGTGTTCAAACCGGGAATAATGGCGCCGTGTGGCATGTGGATACGGCGGGACTCGATACTGATGCCCGGAAACCGGTACCGGATACCGTCCGGTCACTTCCGGTTGCGTCACCGGGCAAGGGCATGCGTGACGTCAGCCTGGTGGACTGGCTTGAGTCAGCGTTGCCTCCCGGCAGCATGGTGATATGGCCGGACGCACCAACCGCCTGCGGCAAGCGACCCGGGGGCGGTGGGCAAGCGTCCTCCGCACCATGCGCCGAAATCCGTTTCAACGATACCGATGGCAACAGCGGCATTCTTTATTTTGCCATGAACGCGGAACCGGAAAACACGCCGCTCACGGCATCGTTCCAGGATGGTGTTTATGAATCGGAAGGCAGTTCCCGGCCGGTTGAATCGCTGGACGCTTTGCGCGAAAGCCTGGCCGCCGGCAGGAAATAAACGACAGTTCAGCTGAGTCCCTTGCTCTGGAAGAATTCCCGGTACTGGTAATCGACTTCATTGATGTGGTGGTACAGCCAGTCCCAGAGCAGGCTGCTCATTTTCTTCTTGAACTTGATATTCCGGTTATTGATGTCCGACTGCAGTTTTATCATCTCCGCGGAAAATTTGTCATGGAGCTTCTTGTGCGCGGCATAGTCCGGGTAGCCGTATTCGCGCATCAAGGCCTCTTCCTCCGAGAAATGCGTCTCGACGTAGCGCATGATCTTGTTGAACAGCGCGTCGATACGACGCCAGTCCTGGTTGGTGACTTCCCTGCCGGACAACTCTTCCACGATCAGGCTGAAATCCACGGCATAACTCGCCAGGCGCAGGTGCTGTTTGTTGATCTCGGCGATGCCCACCTCCTTCAGCAGGCAATGCGAGCTATCCCTGGCAGAAGAACTCTTGAAACCGAACATGGCGGACCTCCGACATTGACTCCGAGCGGATGGCCGGGCCGCATTCCGGGCCGGCATCCTGCATCTTTTCGCAGCAGCAATGCTAGCATATCTGCCGCCGGAAAGCGTTCCACTCCAGAGATGGAAATTCAGCTGTGGACATAGACCCATCTGCCAACGGACTCGGTAAAACCGCCATACAGATGCTGCGGATACTCCCCGCTGGGCCAGTAAACAAAGCTATCGTGGTTGAGCAGACCGGTCGGGCAATTGATACGCAGTTCCCAGGGCGTGCCGTGCACGGACCGACTGCCGTCAGGCGCCCCCAGCAGACGCTCGAACACGTCTCTGGGCATGCCATACAGTCTGTAGGTATCAGCCAGCGCCAGCGCCATCTCGATGCGGTTCTCACCTTCCTTCCAGCGCTGCGGATCAAAATCCAGCGGATCGCGGCCTTTCGGTATCCGGTCGATCAGGGCACTGGTGATTTGCCCCTTCGCATCCAGTACGAACACCAGGATGGCATGACCCGGATCACCATCGCTGTAATGGCTCGCCCCGGAATAGGGCTCGCCCTGCCTTGAACCCAGGTCATACCACACGATCGACCCCTGTTTGTGCACGAGAGACCGGTATTCGAACCTGCTGCATTCCTGCAGCCCCGTGGCGGGCAGCTCCTGAATAAAGCCTGGAACAAGGTCGGCGAGTGCCGATGGCGGATGGCCGAACGCAGACACGTACGCGGTGATGGCCCTCACCAGAGGCTCGGCATGCACGGCCGCCTGCTGGAAACGGGGTTTACGCGATTCCCACTCCTGCGCTGCATCGCGCTGCGGCGTCACCAGGTATACGACACCGGCAACTGCAATGCACAGGACTAGCAGCACAGGCAGAGCGCGGGTCTTTTTCATCAGTCAAATTTGTGCGCGAGAAACCGCGCTTTTATCTTCGCTACCGCCTCGTCATCCGGGGGGTAAAATGTCGCCGCCATGACAAATGACGCATTGCTTGCCTGTCCGGACAACTTGTCATTCTTCAAGGCCTCCCGCAGGCCCGCCTCAGCCTTTTCAGCATCCTTGAATTTGAAGAAGGATACGACACGCGTGCTTGCATACCTTGCTATTGTATATTCCGCGATGTACTCCATGTCCTCGTTGAGAGGCGCCCGTATCAGCAACGAACCGTCAACGCCATTTGCCTTCAACTCGTCTATGAATGCACCCAGTTCAGCCGGTGTGTACTTGATCTCCTGGCCGCAACCGGCCAGGAGAACCAGAGCCACGAGAACAGCGGGGATAAACCTGCCGGCGGACAAATGCATCAGAAAAGCGCACGAATCTGCCGAAACTGGTCGGCAATGGTGCCGGGGTCATGCGGCGGGGAAAATGCGGCAAGCAGGCGTCCGCGCGGATCGACCAGGAAAATCGAACTGGTGTGGCTGACCAGGTATTGACCAGCGACGGTTTCCGGCTCGGTTACGTAGCCGGCGCCGAACTGCCGGGCCAGGCTGTCGATATCCTGCTGCGCGCCGGTGACACCCAGGAAGGCTTCATTGAAGTACTTCAGGTAGCCGTCTATGACATCCGCTGTGTCGCGCCGGGGATCCACGGTAACGAATACGACCTGCATGCCGGCAAGCCCCTGCGGATCGGCTCGCAGTTTCTTGACCACCCCGTTCAGGGTCGAGAGTGTCGTTGGACAGATGTCAGGGCAGGATGTATAGCCGAAGAAAACCAGACTCCACTTCCCTTTCAGGCGTTCCAGGCCAAAGGGCTGCCGGTTTTGATCGATCAGCTCGAACGCCTGCAATTGAGTCGGCCCGGGGCGGAGCACGCCCTGGAGTTCATCCGGAACCGACTTGCCAGGCAGCATCCAGTAGTAAACCGCTGCCAGCAGCAGGCACAGGAAAAGGAAAATCAGCAGTGTTCCGTACGGCCTGGGTGTAGTTTCAGACATCGGTCTCAAGCTCCTATTTATTCGCCTTGCGCCACTGTCCGACGGCCCAGATCAGGAAGGCCGCCACCAGCAGCACGTCAATTACCGCACCGATGAAAAAGAACGCCGTCAAATCCTCGCGTTCGTCATTGACTGGCGTTTCTTTCGCCACCGGAGCGGGAAATTTCGTTACCGAAGCGCCCGCGGCAGGCGCAGTCAGGCCCGCAACAGCACCGGCGATATTCGCGCCGGCTTCAGTCACCGTTGGTGAGCTGTGCAGGGCTGGTGATGGTTGCGGGCCCGGGAGATCCGCTTCGCTCGGTGGCACTCCGGCCAGTATGAAGACCAGCGGCAGTGCGAGCAGGGCAAATCCTGTCCGTCGGCTGCACGGCAGATTCATTGACGCTGCATTGATCCCCGGGCGTATCAAGCCGCACCCTGCTGTGACTGTGGCCCCCTGGTCATGGCCGCCAGCACCACCACCAGGAAAACAAGACCGCCGATGATAGCAACCAGCCCGCCAAAGCCCATCAGCCCCATCGCCAGAATCTTTTCCAGGCCGTCAAGAGCCTGCTCCGTACCCGCCACTTTCCGCTGCACGCCGTAGCCGCCCGACCACGCCAGCCCCAGAACATGCAACAGCTGACCACCGCCATACACGTAAGGCTGTATGGCGGCCCACCTCATGTTCGGCCGGGCGTATCCCAGGCGTGGCAAGAGATGATATGTCAAACCCATGAAGGCCAGTGTGACGCCGACGATGGAACCATGATAGTGCGCGGGGATGGTGACATTGCTGTCCTGGATCATAAAACCGATACCACCGCCGATTCCGAACAGGATCATCGAGCACCACAGGGCCGAGCGCAAGGGAAGCTGCAATGCGGATGCGGAGGCACTGCGCAACAGGCCGTAAAAGACCGCCAGACCCAGTGGCACGGGCGCCAGACTGCCACCATAGGCCATGAGCCAGGTAAACAGCTTGATATGTTCAGCCGAGAGAACCGGATGGGCATAGTAAATCAGTGGCGCCATAAACACGGCCATTAGCCCGAAAACAAACAACACCAATACCACCCGCGGACTCAGCGGCAGATGTACGCCGGAGGCGGATGCCAGCCAGAGCCAGGCCACCAGCATAAGCAGGGTGTAGGTGAATTGCAGCATATGACCGCCACCCCAGAACAGCAACTCGAAATAGTAGTTACCCGTGATGGTGTCGGGTATCGCCAGATACGACCAGGTAAAGGCGAACACCGCCATAACGGCCGACACGGCAGCGGTATTCAAACCAAAGCGCAATGCGCCCGCGCCTTCCATACGCAAACCAACCAGCGGGTTGGCGATCATGCCGCGCAGGACCAGCAAGGTTATTCCAAAGCCGAATCCCAGCAATGCCACGGTAAAGAGCGGTGTCTGCAATACCGGGATATAGTTGCTCATCAGCGGATTACCCGGACCGAGGAACGGCGCCACGACCATGAGCGCGGCGCCCAGTCCGGCCAGCAGCAGCGCTGCCCATCCGAGATACATGAAACGCGGGGTGGAATTCAGGGTCCACAGTACGCCGCCAAACGCCAGAAACCACACCAGCACCGACAGGTCCACGTGCACAACCAGTGCCGTATGGAAAAAGTCAATCCATGGAATGCTGTCCTGGATGTAGGGTGTACGTGACAGCACCAGCAGCAGGGAAAACAGACCCGAACCCAGCAACGCCATGATTCCCAGCCACAGCCAGCCTTTGCCCAGCTGACGACGGTTGCCAGCAGGTACGTCTAAAACGTATTCTTCATGCATCACCGCATTGACTACCCAATCGAAGGAAAACCGACAGGTGAAAAAACACTGCCTTTCGCGCTGTAAGAGACTATAACGATTAGAAAATAAAACTACCAGCCTGCTTTTTGACAATCTTGTCCAGCCAGTGTAATAACAGGAATCCCGTGCCCGCAGCCCCTTGTAATTACGGCACTCCCACAGCGACGAAGCCCGGCCCATGAATGACAGGACACAATCTGGCAGCCTTTTCACCTTGCTTGTGTTTGTGGCACTGGTACTGACACTGGCGGCTGTGCTGTTGAGCGCCTACCTGCGTCTTGAAAGCATTGGCCTCGGTTGCGAAGAATGGCCGGGCTGTTTCGGACAGCTGCCCGCGACCCGGGATCATGGACTGGTACCTCGCACCACGGCAGGTGCGGTTCACCGGTTCACGGCCAGCCTGCTGGGCGTGATTATTCTGGCTATCACGCTCCTGGCCCTGCGTGGACGTCGCCCGGCCGGTGTTGGTCTTCTCGCACCGCTTTCAGTCCTTGCCCTGACTGTGTTTCTCTCGGTACTGGGATACAGTACGCCGTCACCGGACATACCTGCCGTCACGTTCGGTAACCTTTTCGGCGGCATGACGATGCTCGCCCTGCTGTGGTGGATTGGCCAGCGTTCGGTGGAAACCATAGACGCCGCTGACGACGCCGCATCGACACTAAGACCCTGGGCACGGCTGGGCCTGCTGGTCGTGGCCGGACAGATTGCCCTGGGTGCAGTGGTCAGTGCTGATTTTGCCGGACCGTCCTGCTCAGTGCTGCCCGGCTGCAACGGCGACTGGGCATCTTTCACCAACCTCATGCAGGGATTCAACCTGTTCGACAGGCTTGGCGTGGATGAGCAGGGCAGGATCGTTACCGGCAGCATACAGAGAACCGTACACATGGCACACCGCTTTGGCGCCATGTTGACGCTTCTGTACCTTGGATGGCTGGCCATCCGGGCCTGGAAACAGGACCGCCTGCGTAACACGGCTGTGAGCATACTCGGCTTTCTGGTTTTACAGGCGGCATTGGGTATTTCAGCAGTACTCGCCGAACTGCCCCTGCTCCTGGTGACAGCTCACAACGGCATCGGTGCAATGCTGTTACTGTCACTGGTCAATCTCAACCATCTGGTGACGCCCACCAGAAGCCGGACATCCTCATAACCTGTCGATGTGCATGCTGGCGACCGTGTGGTCCTGGTCGTCAGCGAAACACTGTAAATCCGGATCGCCAGCTTCGTCTTCATTAGTCGCGCAGGCATTTTTATCTAGACGACACCGCCGTTGCGTATGTAGGTACGCAGTTTCTCGATGTCCTGTATGCGTACCGCGTTGTCCTCGATCTGCAGATAACCGTCCCGGCCCAGCCTGGCGAAGGTACGCGACAGGGTTTCCGGCGTGATGGACAGGCGCGAGGCAATGACATGCTTGGGCGTATCCAGGTGGATCACGCTGGCGTCCAGGTCGGTGCTGGGCACCTGGTCCAGCAGATAGGCGATCACCCGGAAGGCGGCATTGTGCAGGGTCAGGCGGTCGATCTCGGCGATCTGCCAGTGCAGGCGCCGGCTCATCTGCGCCAGCACCGCGAAACAGGCATCGGTCGATACCCGCAGGATGTCCTCGTAGGTCCCCGCGTTGACCCCCCAGACGCTGCTGCTGACCAGTGCCGTGGCCGTAACCGGGTAGACACGGGTGCCGGAAAACATGATGGCCTCGGCAAAGGAACCGCCGGGCGAGATCAGGTCGATGACCTTCTCATGGCCCTCGGGAGACACCAGCGCGAGTTTCACCTGTCCGCTGCGCAACAGGAAGACCTCCTTCGCCGGCTGGTGCTGCTCGAACAGCACATCGCCCTCGTCGAGCGCTACTGCGCGGGTATGCTCCAGGATGCGCTCGAACTGCGCATCGGGCAGCTTCGAGAACAGCACACAGCGCCGCAGGCACTGGCGTGCATCACTGCGCGTTTCTGTTGTCAGCTGGCTGTGGCGCATGGCTTTCGGAAGCAGGGTTGCGGTGGCCCGCATGTTACAGGAAAGTCTGTGCAAATTGGGACGCGGGAGCGGCAAACTGGCAGACCGGACGCAGCCTGTCCGTGCCGGTGATTGACCGAGCCTGACTAAACCAATACCCTATCGACTCGCATTGATACGGGCGATTAGCTCAGCGGGAGAGCACTGCCTTCACACGGCAGGGGTCACTGGTTCAATCCCAGTATCGCCCACCAATATATAAATAAATTCATAATATTAAAGAGGCTCCTTCGGGAGCCTCATTCATGCAGGGGCCTCACAATCCAGACCGGAATCCAACCAGGGGAG
This sequence comes from Gammaproteobacteria bacterium, assembly GCA_049668345.1. Lineage (GTDB taxonomy): Bacteria > Pseudomonadota > Gammaproteobacteria > UBA9214 > UBA9214 > UBA9214. The sequence goes on along the minus strand of JBATJF010000087.1, from coordinate 3,726 downwards.
GATATCTGCAGGCATAAACTCGTTAAAGCGGGGCTGATAATGCTGCATCATCTGCTTCCGGATTCCCTGCAAGCCTCGCCCTCACACAGAAAGATACCTTGCGGCACTAACGCAATGAGTCAGACAGTGAAGGTAGTAGTCGCCTGTTTACACCCGGCGTGAAAACACAGCGCTATGCTGGCAGCCCTCCGCATAGAACAGGTCTATCGAATCCACAGGCATGGCCGTGAGTATGTACCCGGACTGATTCTTTCTGCTTTCCGGCTACAGCAACGGGCAGTGCTTGCCCGGACTTGCTTGCGGAATGTTGTAATTCGGCCAGAATCCGCAGCTGTTAGCGTGAGCAGGCTGACACTCTGCCGGCATCCCGTCTGGCCATTTGGATACCCAGCGAGAAGCAGCGGTGCATCAACTCGCTGTTACCATTGATTGCATACAATGTGGCTCCGGCCTGGTTTGCCCAGCGCTTCAGCATGAGCAGCAGCGCAAAGCCGGAATCACGAACGACGCTGACTTGCTGGAAGTCCACGATATAGCGACGGTAGGCTGCACCGGTATCATGGCAGGATTCTCTCAACGCCAGGGTCAGCAGCAGATCCAATGGGCCGCTGATCCTGATCGTCAAAGACCCGTTGTCTGCAATGGTGTGTACACGACCGGGTATCATCATGGTCACTCCTTTTTTGAATTCAGATAATCAGCAGGTATCCGCTAACAATGCGGCCAGTTTACTGTGCCGTATAACCTCAACTTTCCAATGAATGGACAAGCAATCGAAACGCGCCATCCTGTAATCAGTCTCATACAGTTTCTTTAACAGCGTTTGTAGAAAGTTAAAAATATGTATAGCAGATGAAAGCTTCCTTTATACCCTGTGATCGCAGGTGTATATCCGGCGTTGATTGCCGCGTTGTTGTTGTATGTTATTCATTAGCCACGGGAATAAGGGGGATATTGCGGTGGTGATGTCCGTCTGCCTGTACAGGAAACCCTGCTGTCCATACGCCTGGGCTCATGTCAGGAAGAGTACCAGCAGTTGCTGGAATTCCGGCACTACCCGCAACACGGGCTTGATGGAGGTGTTGGATGTCGCTCATGCCCGCGCCAGGCTGATACCGACCCGGTCCATGCCGACCAGTACAATCTTTTTTACAGTTCATTCAGGGTGATGCAATGGCATCCGCGTTCGACAGTCAAGGGATCACGGCAGCTCAAGGAACTGCAGCAGGGGACACCGTAAATACGGGGGCACCGGAAAATATGAGTAATCAGTAGTGCTTCATAAGCCGGGATGCATGGCAAAGGCGGATTATTCGGCCTGTTTATCATCACCTCTTGTCAATCAAGACCATGCCAGCCTGCATGCAAGTAAAGCCAACTCATGGGCCAAACACTTCTTACAATAGCTATACTCATCAGAATTCCATTAAAATTATAAGGTGTTACAGCGTCATCACCTCTGAAGCGGCTGCAATCTTGCGATGAAGAATTACACCTCGATTCTGATCATTGTTACGCTGATCCTGATCGGCTTTTTCCTGTTCGGGTATGTGGACAGGAGCCAGGTAGGTTACCTGAACAGCCAGCAGGTCCAGATGGAGCAATCCACCCGGGGTGCGGCCAGTATCATTGAAATCTATATCAGGGAGGTCCGCCGACGCGTAGACCTGTTTGCCGAAGAGGAAGGCGAGACCATCGGCAAACTGTCCCGGAACCAGGCGGAGGAAGCACTGCAGGAGCAGTTTAGCGACAGGGTCAAACGGCATTTCCCCGACTTTTTCGCCTATACCATCACCAATGATCAGGGAGAGGTGCTGCTGGATGATCTCGAGGGCAAGGTCGCCGACCTGTGCCAGACTGACATCAATCACTTCGCCGCCGGTGAAGATCAAGAGGTTTTCATCCATCCCAACCCGCTTGGCTATCACTTTGACATCATGGCCAACTGGCAGGATACGGTCGGAGACCGGGGTATTTTCTTTATCAGCCTCGATCCGGCGCTCCTGGCACGCATCCTTGCCAACAGCCAGCTGCACGACCACCAACTCATCCTGCTGCACCGTGACAAGCCGGGCCTTATTGAAGTTACAGCCGATGGCACACGTTCAGATCTGAAGGGTAAAACCACCCTGGGCCCCGAGGAGCTGGCACGCACCGGTTTCTCGGCCGATGTCGAAGGAACCCTGTGGACGCTTGCCGATTTGCCTGCCGCCAATCTGTTTGCCTCAAACAAAAGATCGCTGCAACGCAAGGCAATCACGATCTTGATGGTGTTTCTTCTGTTCAGCGGCGTCATGGCCGTGCTGATCAGGCAGGCAGAGCTGCGGCGCAGCAGCGCCGAGCGGGCGCTGCGCGAATCCCGCGACCAGCTTGAAAAACGCGTCGCCAGCCGCACCCAGCAATTATCGACCATCAACACCCAGCTGGAATCGGAGATAAATGAACGACACCGGGCAGAACGGGCGCTGAAAAAGGAAATATCCGAGCGCAGGCAAACCGAGGAAGCACTGCGCGCGCTGCATGAAATCACCTCGGCGCACAACCTGCCCTTTCACGACAGGGTCAGGGCATTGATTGAAAACGGCTGCAGGCAATTCAATTTGCCGATCGGGATACTCGCGCATATCCATGAGGACCAGTACGAGATCGTTCAGGCCATCTCACCCGACGAATCCATCGTCCCGGGCACCGTGCTTGAGCTTGGCAATACCTATTGCCGTGAAACACTCAGGGCCGACGGTCCCATCGGCTTTGAGCATGCCGCGCAATCGGACTGGAAGAGTCATCCCTGCTACCGGGAATTCAAACTGGAAACCTACCTCGGGATACCGGTGGTCGCGGGCAGCGAGGTCTACGGAACCCTCAACTTTTCCAGCCCGCAGCCACGCAAGGACCGGTTTACGGCCGCCGACGTGGAAATCCTGCGGCTGATGAGCCAATGGGTCGGCAGCGAGATCTACCGCCAGCAGACTGAACAGGCCCTCAAGCTGGAGAGAAACAACGCACAGCGCTATCTCGATGTCGCCGGCGTCATCATGCTGGTTATTGACGCCGATCAGCGGATCAGCCTGATCAACAGAAAAGGCTGTGAACTGCTGGGCGCCAGCGAATCGGATATCATTGGCAAGAACTGGTTTGACAATTACATACCGGCTGATGTCAGGGAGGAAATCAGGGAATTATTCCTGAAGCTGATGACACAGAAGGGTGAACTCCTCGAGTACTACCAGAATCCGGTTATGACCCACAGTGGCGAGGAACGGCTGATCGCCTGGCACAACACCATTCTGTACGACGAGGAGGGCAACATTTCCGCGACACTGAGTTCCGGCGAGGACATCACGGTACGGCAGCAGGCACAGGAGCAACTCAGGGAGCGCGAGGAACAACTGCGCCTGACGCTGGAAAACGCCCCTATTGGCATAGTGACATCCGGGCTGGATGGCCGTCTGCTCAGCGTCAATCCGGCCTTCTGCAATATTCTTGGCTATAGCGCCGATGAACTCACCCGAATGACTATCGAGGACATCACCCACCCCGATGACCGGGAGGAAACCAGGACAAGAATTCAGGCCCTGGCGCGCGGTGACATCGACAGCTATGAACAGGAGAAACGCTATATCCGGCGTGACGGTGTCATCATCACCGGGCGGGCACGTGCCGGTCTGGTGCGGGATGCGCACGGCAATCCGCTGATGCTGGTAGGAGAAGTCGAGGATACCAGCC
>JBATJF010000086.1:0-6013 GCA_049668345.1 Gammaproteobacteria bacterium | reverse complement strand
GCCGGGTAGGTGCCGCTGCCGCCCCCGTTGCCGTGGACACCGTAGTCGGCCTTGCAATCGATGATCTCGGAATGGTCGTTTTCGCTCAGGTTTTGCCAGCGATCCTCGCCCCACTGGACATTGTATCGCGCCAGGGTGCCGGTGTAGCGTCCCGGGCCACTCGATGACAGTCCTGCGAATGAGTCAGCGCAATTGTTCGAGCTCGCATTGATGTAGCCACGTCTACTTGTGCCGGCAGTTGATGGCGGGCAGGTGGGCGCAACCCCGTTGTCGGCTGCCGAGGCCCAGTAGACATAGTTCGGGTCGCAGGCGCCGGTATACGTGGTTGCGGGATCGTAGTTGCCCGTCGTGAGCTGAACGTCGGTATCCATGCTGCCCGAGGTGTCGATGATGAACAGCACATTCGGTCGTATATTGGTCGTGAAGGCGAGATCGCCGAGATAGACCTCGGTATCGTCCGCCAGCAGCGGGAATCCTGTGATTGCCGAGACGATAAACGTCAGCAACATTGCCCTTGACTTGATTGTGAACGTAAACATGGCCAATTCCCTCTTCTTTGATCCTGCAGCCCTTGACTAGAGTTTCAGGCGCGCAACATGGTTGGTCTTGATGTCGTAGATGACAATACCGCCGGACCAGTGTTTTTCGATACGCTTGCTGACCTTGACCGGTTTGCCGTCTACCGTGACCGCCGTGTTGTGGTCGATGTCCAGGCGGGTGAACGGGCAGGCCGCGCAACTGCGTGCCAGCACGTAGCCATCCCCGCTGCTATAAACCATGACCTTGATATCGTGCGCTTCAATGGCTTCCTGTACCGCGATCAGTTCCGCATGCAGGCCTGTACACCACAGCAGGGCCGTGGCAAGGCCGAATATTTTCAGGGATTTCATAGCGATCCTCCTTGCTGCATCGCAGTACCGGTAGTACCGAGTGTACTCGCCGGCATGTTAAAGATAGTGTTGGTCATCACAATTCAGTTCTTCCTTATTCCAGGTAGGGCGAGATCTTGCTGGCCGTCTGGACATGTGTGTCCGCGGCATTGATTGACGGGATCGCGCCATCGGCAGTGATAGTGAAAGGGTAGGCCACGAATTCACCTATCGAATAGCCTACCGGGATGGTTGGAGTGCCAACCGCAATGGTTGCGCTGCTGGTGACGGGCTGGGCCGAGTAACCCTGTGTCAGGGCATAACTGCGTGTCGGCCATGTGCCGCTGGTCGGTGTGTTGGTGGCGTCCACAAAAGCGGTACTGTCCGCGAGCGTGCCCTCGATCGCGGATTCAGCAGCCTGAAACACCAGCATGTGATACTGATTGTTGGTGGCCATGTTTTTTTCCATGACCACCGAGCGCACGCCGCTGACACCAATTATGGCGATCACGATCAGTATCATCAGGCCGATGAACAAGGCGGCACCATCCTGCCTGTTGCGTGCCGGCATGCCTGTGTGAGTGCATTTGAAATGGACTCTGTTCATGGTTGCTACATCCTGTTTCTGATCACGGTGGTCGTGCTGTAGGCGCGACGCCGCAGACGGTCGCCTGCTGCAGCGTTCGCGGTTTGCCCGATGAGGGAAAAGCTGGCCGTGTCATCGGTCGTTGCGATGACGTTCTGTGAGTTCACCACAATGCCGATCTTGGCGCTGACCAGGTTGGCCCAGTCGGCGACATTGCCGGCTGTGACATAACGGGTGGCATTGGGGATGCCATCCGTTGGGTCGTTGTCTTCACCATAGAGTATCTGCAGGTTCTCGATACCGGCGACGACGACGGCTGCAGCACCGATGGCAGAATCGTCTTCGGCGCGAGGCTGGCACATCAGGTTGCCACCCTGGACGAAGTACTGGTTTTTGGCGTATTGCTGTCCATCTGCGTAAACGGGTGCGGCGTTGCCCAGGCAATCAACGGTTGTCCGGTAATGCACGGTGAACGTGTCACTGCTTCCGCCGCCGCCATCCGAGCTGAGCGCGGAGACAAAGGTGTCAATGACATCCTCCTGAGGGAAGCCTGATATCATTATCTCCCTCGTCAACAGGTCAAGGGTGGCGCGCCCGGTTGCCTGCATGAGGGACATGCCGCTGGTCATGCGGTAACCCTGCTTGGTGCTGAGGAATACGCTCAGCGTCCCTGCGATCAGCAGCAGGCCGATCACAATCGCGACCATCATTTCAACCAGCGTAAAACCTTTCTGACGCATCATGATTGCCTATGGTATCAAGGTTGTCGCGACAGACCGGGCCTGCACGGCGCCATCTTCGTCGAGACCGTTCCAGCTGACCGCGACCGAGTAGATCCCGGCTGCCGAGCTTACCGCGACGCTGCCGCCCGGGAGTGTCGCAGTGACTTCACAAAACCAGTCGAAGGCATCTTCGTCGGCCATTTCGGACGAGGTGCAATCCGCGGCGGCGCCAGCCGTACCTTCGCTGCAGATCTTGGCCGGTGCTCCGGTGCAGTCGATCGCAGCGTAATTGATGCCCGCGTAATAATCGCTGGCAACGGATGGCCGGTTGGCCCGCATGCGCTCGATCATGTCGTTGGCGAGAAAGGTCGCCTCGGTCTGTAGATGGGCGTCGGTGCCGGCGCGAACGCTCAGCGCCTGTATCTTGGAGTGCCCCAGCAGGCCAATCGACAGTACGATGAGTGCAATCAGTACCTCGATCAAGGAGAACCCTGTCTGTTGTTTCAAAAATTTCATATGTTTCTCACGGACATCCAGGGCCGGGTTTTGACGATGAGATAATACCCACCAGACTGACATTTACGCTGCCTGACTTGCTAACACCACGGTCATCACAATAGGTAATACTGCCACTGCCGGTTGCCCGCCCGGTCGGAGCAAAATTTACCCCGGTAGTGATGCCGGTTGCACGCAGACTGGCACCCGTGGTGGTGACACCGGAGTGAACACGCAGAATCCTTTCGCCGCCATCGACAACCGGCGGGCTGTCGGCGTCGGTATTGAGGAACACGATCCAGCCATTGTCGTAGATAGCCCCTGCACACGTTGCGCCGTCCGAACTCGGACAGAAGCCCACGGTCGCATTACTCGTGGTTGCCTCGCTTCTGGCCAGGTTCAGGCCGCTGACCAGTTCGTTGAGCTGGGTAATGCGCCGGTTGTCCTTCTGAAAGTTCAGGAAACTCGGCACGGCGACCACCAGCAAAATCGCGCCCACGACCAGTGTAATCATGAGTTCGATCAGGGTGAATCCCGCTTGTGTATTAGTACGCTGCATATTCGACTTCATCCATGCCACTGACTCGGGCTGCCCACGCCGAGCTAAAGACAAACACCATGATCATCAATAGAACAGCCTTCATGCGAATTGTCAATGATAACTCTAAATAAAACAATAATATATAAGCAAATGAAGTCGTCGCATGATGCCCGTAGCCCCGCGTACTGCATCGTATCGGCAGCGTCTGTGAAAAGCTTGAATCGATTATAGACAAGCTAATGAAAATTCCGTGAAACACGTCGGATTCCTCTCGTGCCGGGTATTTTCTCTGTGGCTCGGAATACGTCGGCAAGGATGGAGGGACTCAGGCTAGCTACAGCAGGCAGGTTATCGGCTTGAATGGTGGCTGGGCACCAGGCGTAGATTTATTGCGAAACAACACGATTTTCTGAAAAAGTCATCTTGTATTCAATAAATTGCGTATATTCCGGGTTAATTCTGTGCGAGAACGTATAAAAGCCAGGGCGCTCTCTAGCTATTTGAGTCTTGAGTGCGCGTTAATGGCGCCTTTACCAGCTCCCTGGTTCGCCTGCCAGGCATTTACGGCAGGATAGCCTGCGCTGCAGTAAATATTCAGCATCGGTACCCGCGAACGCACAAGGCAGAGGGCAGCTTTATCGGCTGCCGGCAGTCTGCCGCGACCGATGCCGATTCGGCGCAGGCAGCTACGGCCACGTCCTGTGCTGGTCTATCAGGATGCTCATTGGGGGGGCTGCAGCTGCGCAAACAGTGCGATGCGCTTGCTGGCAGCGATGCGCGGGACCGCTGACAGTATCAGTGGCAGGTAGTCATAAATATGTCGGATTTTTCGAAAACCGGTATCTGCGGCGCCAGCGTCTGGCTGCAGTTGATTCGTAACGGGTGAGTTCCGCGGCCATGCAGGAATACTGGGGCGCCAGGCGCCGGATTCCGCTCCGGCCGGGTGTGAATGGTCAGAATCCGTTGGTTATCGGCTTCGAGCTAGCCGGGCACGCCGTCGAGGACTGCATCGACCATCTGTGCCGCCAGTGACTGTCCGCATGCCGGTCTGGATGCTCGCCCGTTGAGCGATGCCAGCGGGGTACGGGTGGTGAATATAACAGTCGCAACCGGTAGTCGGGACAGGATATTATTGAGTTTAATAGAGTTTGTCGCTATGCGGTTGCGGGGTAACGGGTGACTCCGATGCTCCGGGTATATCCAGCTGCCGCGTTTGCCACATTCAGACCCTCTGGTTGTTTACAGATAGATGGACAATGTATCTCAAGCATTTTGATTTGAGTGAGCGGCCGTTTTCGATAACGCCCGATCCCCGCTTCCTGTACATGAGTGCGCGTCACCGCGAAGCGCTGGCGCATCTATTGTATGGCCTCGGTGAAGGGGGCGGGTTCGTACAGCTGACCGGGGAGGTGGGTACTGGCAAGACCACCATCTGCCGTTGCCTGCTGGAACAGGTGCCTGAGAACGTCGACGTCGCCATGGTCCTGAACCCAAAGGTGACGGCCACGGAGCTGATTGCCACGGTCTGTGATGAGCTGGGTATCAGTTATCCGGCTGAATCCAGCAGCATCAAGACACTGGTAGATATACTCAATCGATACCTGCTCGACGCCTTTGCCCGTGGTCGACGTATCGTGCTGATCATTGACGAGGCACAGAACCTGTCGGCCGACGTGCTCGAACAGGTGCGGCTGCTGACCAACCTGGAGACAGCGACACAGAAACTCCTGCAGATTATCCTGATCGGGCAGCCAGAGCTGCGTAAGTTTCTGGCGCGCGAGGACATGCGGCAACTCTCCCAGCGTGTTACCGCACGCTACCATCTCGAACCGATCTCGCGGGATGAGGCGGATGCCTATATTCGCCATCGCCTGCAGATCTGCGGAGCATCGAAAACCCTATTTGAGAAACGGGCGGTTGACCGGATTCATGAGCTCTCGGGTGGGATACCCCGGCTGATCAATGTACTGTGCGACCGTGCCTTGCTGGGCGCCTACGTGGAAGGCAGCCCACGGGTGGACAGCAAGATCGTGCGCAAGGCGGCCCGTGAGGTGTTGGCTGAAGAATCCGGGGATTCCGCCACATCCTGGTGGCTGCCGGCATTTGCCGGCAGCCTGCTGCTGGCGGTCCTCGCCGTCCTTGCCTGGCAGTACCTGCCCTGGCCGGCCGTCAGTGAATCTGCCCTGTCACCCGCAGCCGGCAGGGCTGATCTCGCGCCGGAAAGCGTGGAAATGGCGGCGGCGGTTGCCGCTGGGGGGCTTGCGCCGGTAGAGGCGGTGGAGCAGCCCGTGTCCACCGCGGCTTTGAGCAGGGAACTGCCGCGAAACAATACGGTACAGCAAGCCGCCACGCTGGACTCCCTGCTCGAATCGGCGGATGGTTCCTGGTATCGCGCTGCCTGGACCGGGTTGCTGGCGGCATGGGCGGTCGATCTGCCCGCGAGTGTGAAGCCCGATTTTTGTGACTTCGCGCGGCAATACGGCCTGCTGTGCCTTGAGGAACAGGGTAACTGGAACAGCTTGAGGCAATTCAACCGCCCTGCAATATTGAGGCTCACTGCCCCCGATGGTAGCCGGATCCCGGTATTTCTCAGGCATCTCGATGGATCCGAGGTGGAACTGGTGATGGGGAATGCGCTGTATCGAACCAGCGTCGAGCAGGTGGACCGTTACTGGTACGGAGATTATACCCTGTTGCTACAGGCCACACCGACCGGCCGTCTGTATCTGAGAATGGGCGATCGCAGCCCGGATGTGAACTGGCTGCGGCAGCAGCTGGAAATTGCGCAGGGGACCACGAT
>JBATJF010000085.1:0-1573 GCA_049668345.1 Gammaproteobacteria bacterium | reverse complement strand
GTACGGCGGCAACGGTACTCACCTGGGCCATGTGGTCGATCACTTCCGGCTGTTTCTCAAAGAGTACCTGCCGGCCATCGATGCGGCCGGCGGCGGTGACGATCTCCGGCGATATATCCCGCTGTTCGAGGACATCATCCGCCACGCCAGGCAAACCGTGCCGCAGACAATGCAGGTGAAGGCAATACCGGGCTTGCCCGATCCGCAGCTCCAGGACCGGCTGCAGGCCATTGAGCGGCATGCGTTGAGTCAATTCAGGGAGCTGGAGGAGGACCTGGCGGAAATAAAGACCCTGCTGTCGGCGAGCGCGCAGGAACGCGTCCGCCTGCGTACCCTGCAGGCGAAGTGTGTCGATGCCAGGTCCGTCTACCATGAGCTGATGGATGCGCACGACCGGCAGCAGATCGAGGCGTTCCTGGATTTCCATTACGAGAACCACCATGCCCGTCCGGGTAAAACGCGGCAGTGGCTCAGCGATGACGGACAGATCCGGTATGCCATCACCCTGGGCGACCACTACACATTGCGGGACAGGGACCATCAGCCGCTCTATGACAGTTGCTACCGGACCGGCCTGGGCGTGGACCTCCACGGCGGCAAACCGACCCTGCTGAAGGATACGCAAAAGAGGGTGACGGCCGGTTTCTGCCGCAGCGAGCGAGGCGAGTGGCTGATCCAGCTGCCGCGCCGGTGATGCGTTAGTCAGGGGCGGCGCCGCTGCCTGAGTTTCAGCGACATCAGTTCCACCTGGCGCCAGAACCAGGCAAGCGCGCGCAAATACCAGCTGCGCTGTACCCATTCCACGGCGGTGTATTCATGGCAGTTGGCGAAATCCTGCATGAACATGCCTGCCACGGTCCTGGCCGTCTCCGGGTCGTCGACCTCCTGGTTGGCTTCCAGGTTCCACTGCAGGTTCCAGCGATCGAAGTTGCATGAACCGATGGTCAGCCAGTCATCGCATAGCACCGTCTTGGCATGAAAGAAACGTGACTGGTATTCGAAGATGCGGACCCCGCTTTTCAGCAGCCGCCCATAGTAGCGGTGGCTCGCATAGCGTGCGCCAGGATGGTCGGTGACGGGGCCGGGCAGCAGCAGACGCACATCGACCCCGGCCCGGGCGGCGCGCTGAAGCTTTCTGCGAATTTTCCAGGAGGGTATGAAATAGGCGGTGGCGAACCAGATCCGCTGCCTGGCGCGCTGGAGGTGTCCGAGCAGCGAGCGCTGCACCCCCATCCGGTGCCGGGCCTCGTTCACGGTGATCCGGCCCCGCCTGCCATCGGCCAGGGGTGCGGGCAGGGCGGCCGGCAAGGCCAGGATCCTGGATGCATAGCGGTTCCAGCTTTCCGTGAACAGCTGTTGCCAGTCGGCAAGCAGCGGTCCTTCGATTGTGATCATGGTTTCGCGCCAGCGCATGTCGGGCGCCTCGGGGGAGTCAACCTCGTCACTGATACCCGTGCCACCGGTAAAGGCCATGCTGCCATCGACCAGCAGCAGCTTGCGATGGTTGCGATACAGGCCGTGATACGCCTGCAGCCAGACAATGCGGTACAGGTTGTACAGTGTGCTGCGTGAC
>JBATJF010000084.1:0-4329 GCA_049668345.1 Gammaproteobacteria bacterium | reverse complement strand
GATTACACAGTATCCAGACACGTTCAGGGCTGCAGTGGACTTTTTCGGCTTTACCGAGCTGGCCACATTTGTGCGCAGCTGGCCGCGGTATCTGCAGCGCAACCTGTTTGTTGAGCTCGGATTTGATCCACGCCGCAACCGGGCACGGAATCGGGCATTGTCACCGCTATATCATATCGAACGGATCAGGATTCCCCTGCAGATCCATCAGGGGGCCAACGACAGTCGAGTACCCCGGGTACAATCCGACTGGCTGGTGCACTCCATGCATGATATGGGCCGCACGGTGGAGTATTTCGTCTATCCGGACGAAGGGCACGGTTTTACACGTTTCGAGAACGAGCGTGCATCCTACCGGCGGATGGTCGCATTTTTCAGGCGGCACTTGAAACAATCCGGCCGGAAACCCGGGTAGCGTTCTGACCAGCCGTGCATGGTGCTGGCGAACTCTCAGTCAGGCGTCAATCTACAGCCGGAATCGCCGTATACCGTTTTCAGGAAGCTGATTTATTTGTCATTGCGAGGACCAAAGGGATGTGCGACTACAGGGAGACAGGAGAAGGCAGGCCAGTGTTTACGGGCATAGCCCGGGTCGAGACGCAGCCCCGGGCCAATCCCTCGATCAGCCCTGATCATAAACCAGCGGGTTCGATTCGGGCGCCGCAGGCGTGAGAGAACGCCGGAGCGCCGGAGACGGCGGCCCCGCAGGGACCGAGGGCTGTCTGACACGGGTAATCCCTGAGGGATGCCTCCGGTCTCTGACGCCGTACCGCGTTTCGGTTAAACTTCCCCACTGTTCCGAACCCGGAGTCTGATACATGCAGTTCACCACTGACGAGTTTCGCACCTGGAAAAACAAGAGCGTTACCCTGCTGGGCATGTCCGGTGTGGGCAAGACCCACCTGTCGAGGCTGCTGCGCAACCACCACTGGTTCCACTACTCCGGCGACTACCGCATCGGCACCCGCTACCTGGATGAGCCGATCATGGACCTGATCAAGCAGCAGGCGATGCAGACACCGTTCCTGCGCGACTTGCTGCGCCGTGACTGGATCCACATCCGCAATAACATCAAGGTGGATGACCTGGGGCCGGTGCTGAGTTTTGTCGGCAAGCTCGGTAACCCGGAGCTGGGCGGCGTCCCGCTGGATGAGTTCTCGCGGCGCCAGGCCTTGTACCGCGAGGCGGAGATCGCAGCCATGCAGGACGTGCCCGAGTTTATCCGCAAGGCACATGAGATTTACGGATACGACAACTTCGTCAATGACGTGGGCGGCAGCCTGTGCGAGCTCAACGAACCGTCCGTGATCGATCTGCTGGTGAAGCATACACTGATCCTGTACATCCGGGTGACCGAGAAGGCGGAGGAGGAGGCCCTGATCAGTCGCGCCCAGAGCAGTCCCAAGCCACTGTATTACAGGCCTGAGTTTCTGGCGGAGCAGCTGCGGGAATATCTCGTCCTGCGCGGACTGGAGTTCGCGGCACAGGTGGACCCGGATGATTTCTGCAGCTGGGTGTTTCCGCGCCTGTTCCATTCGCGCGTGCCACGCTACGAGGCCATTGCGCGCCCGCATGGCTATACCGTGACCTCGCATGAAGTGGCGGGGGTGCGCGACGAACAGGACTTTCTCGACCTCGTGGAAAGCGCGATTGCCCGCAAGGCGGACAGCCCGAAGGGCTAGCACGCATGCCGATAGTCGCCCACAATGACCTGCCGACCTTCCAGCGCCTGCGCCAGGAAGGCCAGACCATCCTCGAGCCGGGCCGGGCCCTGCACCAGACCATCCGTGAGCTGCACATCGGCGTGCTGAACATGATGCCGGATGCGGCGCTGGCCGCGACCGAGCGCCAGTTCTTCCGCCTCGTGGGGGAGAGCAACCCTATCGCCCAGTTCTACATGCACCCGTTCACGCTGCGGGAACTGCCGCGCGGGGAACCGGCGCGGCTGCACATCGAGCGCTACTACGACAGCTTCGAGCAGATTCGCGCCGAGGGCCTGGATGCGCTGATTATCACCGGCGCCAATGTCTCGCACCCCGATCTGTCCCAGGAACCCTTCTGGGAGCCGCTGCGCGAGGTGTTCGACTGGGCACAGCAGAACGTCACCTCGGTGCTGTGCTCCTGCCTCGCCACGCATGCAGCGATGCAATTCCAGCATGGCCAGAAACGCAGCGCGCTGCCAGCCAAGCGCTGGGGTGTCTTTCCGCACCGGGTGATCCAGGCGGATCACCCGCTGGTCAACGATGTCAACACGAAGTTCGACGTGCCGCATTCACGCTTCAATAACATCAGCGCCGGGCAGTTCCGGGAGGCGGGCCTGCATGTGCTGGTGGAAAGCGCGGACGCCGGTGTGCATCTTGCCGTCAGTCCTGACGGGTTCCGCGTCGTCTATTTCCAGGGGCATCCGGAGTATGACACCGTATCCCTGCTCAAGGAGTACAAGCGTGAGGTGCGGCGTTTTGCCGACGGCAAGCGTGATGATTATCCGCCGTTTCCCGACAACCAGTTCAAGTCGTGCGAACGTGCCATCCTCGAGGAATACCGGCGGCGCCTGGTCGCGGCGCTGGCGGCGGGCGACCCGGTGCCGGAATTCCCCGAGCAACTGGTTGCCGGTCGCCTTGACAATACCTGGCACGATACCGCCGAGGCTATCCTCGGCAACTGGATCGGCCTGGTCTACCAGTTGACCCACGAACAGCGCAACCTGCCGTTCATGGACGGTGTAGACCCGCATAATCCGCTCGCTCTCGGCTGGATCGCCGGGTCAGGCAGATAACCGTACCAGGTGGCAACAAGGAGCAACCACATGAAGTCCGGCCCGAGAGAGATCGTTACCCCGTTCCGGCCCATCCCGCTGGACGTACCGGAGGCCATGGCGCCCAACGAGTTTTTCAACAGTACCGAAAACCTGAATGACCTGATGCACAACAACGGGCTGCTGACCAACCCGGAAAACCTCTTGCTGTACCGCAAGGCGCTGGGCCACAGCCGCGAGTTCGACACCTCGATCATCTTCAACAGTTCCAAATGCATTCTCAACCCGCTGGGCCGGCCGGTGCGACGCACCCAGGTGCCGAACGACGTGAAACGCGTATGGAACCGCATGAACCAGATCATTATCGATTACATGGTGGAGCACTACCCGGACCCGGAGACCCACCTGCTGCTGGCGGGCGAGGCCAGCCTCGATGCGACCTGGCCGCTGACGTCACCCGGCGTACCCAGTATCCGCATGCTGCACAATCATTTCATGGTGTTCAGCAAGGACGAGCTGCGCAACGCGCAACCGGCCGACCCGGGCAATCCGAACCTGACGGACGGCGGCCAGCACAGCCTGTTCGAGGCCTACATGCACGATGTCTACCGCGAGTTCTTCGACCGCGCGCTGGACCTGGAGCTGCTCTGGCCGGTAGGCGAGGCGGGCTCGCGCATCGAATTGACCGGCTACCCGCAGGGCCTGCCGAGCTGGGAGATCCAGGGTGGCGTGGCGACGCTGGAGGAAGTCGGTTTCTGGAACGAGTACGACGAGATCCTCAAGGGCTTCATCGATTTCTACCGGACCTTCTTCAGCCAGGTGTCGACGCGCAACGCGCCGATGCTGGATGACCTGTACTTCCCCGAGCACGTCGAGAACGTGCTGCTGTTCAACAACGATTTCCTGAAGACGGCGAAGAAGGTCCGCGATCACTGCATCGTCGATGCCGCCTACGCCAATGCCATCCGCTGGCAGCCGGCCTTCAAGCAGCTAATCTATCGCAATGACGAGGACAAGCTGATCGTCACCATCAGCCAGAACTCGATCGGCAATGCCATCACCGAACTGCTCGGTGTGGTGGTCAGGCGTGTCCCCGATGCCGATGCCTATGCGCGTTTCGAGCCGCGGCTGATCGAGCAGTTGCTGGAAGTGCGTCGCCGTCTGATCGAGGCCGACCTCGGCGACGCCATCGAAACAGCATACTGGCCAGGCTGAGGCGCGGCAGCGGTTGCCCTGTCCAGGCCAGGCCCTTTACACACAACAGGAGAGCAGACATGAAGACAAGCACGCATATTCGCCGGAGGGTCATCGTAGCGGCGCTGGCCGCTGCAGGCATTGTGACGGTTTCCACGGCCGCTGCCAGCGGCGACGCCGACATCGAGGCGCGCGTCAGCGCGGCACAGGCGGCGAGCAGTGCGTTTCTCAAGCAGCTCGGCGGGGCCATGCAGCGCGAAATGCAGGCGGGCGGGCCGGTCGCGGCGATGAAGGTGTGCCGCGATGTGGCGCCGGACATCACCAATGACATTTCGCTGGAAAAGGGCTGGAAGGTCACGCGGGTGGGTACGCGCGTGCGC
>JBATJF010000083.1:0-18147 GCA_049668345.1 Gammaproteobacteria bacterium | reverse complement strand
ATCGTACCCTGGAAATCCGCAGAGGCAGGTGATCTGGCGGCACGCCCGATGAACAGCCTCGTCGACGAGATTCTTGCACCCATCGACCGTGACGTGTTTCTCAGGGAACTTGATTACTACGAAGCAGTTCACAGTTCCAAATGATCAGTAAATGTATGGTAATTGAACTTTTTGCGCAGCATGCCGATGGGCAGAAAAGCCTGCGCCGCAGTGTATTGACTCACTAATTACCGGGGAAGCTACAGGAGCACAGCCATGGATTTCTATACTACATTTGTCGGTTTCTTTCAGTCGGGTGGTTTTTTTATGTACCCGATCGTGCTGGTGCTGGCGCTGGGCCTGGCCATTGCCGTTGAACGCTACATTTACCTCAGTGCGGCAAGCAGCAGCAACCACCGATTGTGGAAAAAACTGGCCCCGCATCTTGCCAAGGGCGATTACCTGCAGGTGGCCATGCTGACTGAAAAGTCCCGCTCGGCCATCAGTCACATCCTCAGCTACGGATTGAGCCGCGCCCGGTCTTCGCGTCGACGCGACGATGTCGAGATTGCGATGGAAGAGGGTTTGATGGAGACCGTGCCGAACTTCGAAAAACGCACTCCCTACCTTGCCACCTTCGCCAATATCGCCACACTGCTTGGCCTGCTCGGCACCATTATCGGCCTGATCCAGGCATTCACCGCGGTGGCCTCGGCCAACCCGTCCGAAAAGGCCGACATGTTGTCCGCCAGCATCTCGGTCGCGATGAACACCACGGCATTCGGCCTGATGGTTGCCATCCCGCTGCTGCTGATCTACGCCGTGCTACAGACCAAGACCACGCAGCTGATCGACAGCCTGGAAATGGCCTCGGTGAAGTTCATCAACAGCATTACCGAGAAGCCGCTGGAAGGTAAGGCCTGATGAGAAACCGCTTCAATCGCCGCCGTCATTCAGAGGATCCGGGTGATATCAATATCACCGCATTCATGAACCTCATGGTGATCCTGGTGCCATTCCTGCTGATGACCGCAGTGTTTTCGCGCATCACAATCCTGGAACTCAACCTGCCGGCCGCCGCCAGCACGTCGAATCAGGACAAGCCTCAGGAATTTCACCTGGAAATAGTAGTACGTGCGGATGGCATTGAAGTGGGAGATCGTGATGGCGGACTCATCAAGCGCCTGCCACTGCAAGGCGACAAACAGGATTACGAACAACTCTCGGAATTGCTGCAGCAGGTCAAGGCACGCTTTCCCGACAAGCTGGACGCCACGCTGTTGCTGGAGCCTGATACCGATTATGAAACCATGGTTCAGGTGATGGATAATGTGCGAACTGCGCACGTGGTACAGGCCGGCAGCGTCGTAAGCGCCGAGCTGTTCCCGGAAATATCCATCGGTGATGCACCGGATACCCGCATGAAGGTGGCAACCAAATGAAGATGTCGAGACGCGCCAAGCGCATGGACCGCCAGCACGTGCGCCACAGGCGTGGCATGGCCCTGAACCTCGTATCGCTGATGGATATCTTCACTATCCTGGTCTTTTTCCTGCTGGTGAACGCCTCTGATGGCGAAATCCTGCCGACCCACAAGTCGGTAGAGTTACCGGAATCCGTTTCAGAGCAACAGCCGCGCGTGACCGTCACTATCATGGTCAACGAGGACAACGTCCTGCTGCACGGCCAGGTGATAGCCTCCGTAGCCAATATCATGAAAGAGCAGGGCAATTATTCGAAGGTATTGCAGGCAGCGCTCATCGCACAGGCCGGCGACAGGCTGGGCACTGGCGGCAATTCGGGTGAGCGTATCGAGGCCACCATCATGGGCGACAGGGAAATTCCGTTTCGCCTGCTGAAGAAGGTCATGGCTTCCTGCACCAAGGCCGGTTTCAACCGTATTTCACTTGCTGTACTGCAGAAGCCGCTGGAGAGCTGAGCATGTCTGCGATTGTATTGAGCTACGGCATGTCCTGGGGATCAAACAGCCCCGATGACACCCGTTTCAGACGTATCGTACGCACCAACCTTCTGGTGGCACTGGTGCTGGGCCTTGTCATACCGTTTCTCCCCATGCCTCAGATCGAAAGGCCGGCCTTCGAGGAAACGCCACGTCTGGCACAGCTGATTTTCGAGAAAGAGGAAATCAAGCCGCCACCCCCACCGCCACCGGCACCAGTGAAAAAGCAGCCGGAGCCGTTGCCACAGAAGACGGAAGCCCCCAAGCCGGTGAAGAAGAAGCCGGTCGTGGTTAAGAAGCCGGTACCCGAAAAACCCAAGGTGACAGCCCGCCAGCAAGCAGAGCAGTCGGGGTTGCTGGCATTGCGTGATACGCTCTCTGATTTGCGCCAGAACACGGTATCCAGCAGCTTCAATAAAACCAGCAACCTGTCCCAGGCCGTGGGTTCAGCAGAAAAAACCGAACGAGCCATCCTCACAGCCGGGACCGCGCGCGGCAGCGGTGGTATCCAGACCGCAAACCTGAGTCGCAATACAGGCGGCGGAGAACTGTCCGGACGCAGCACAACCAGGGTACACAGCCCGACCGGCAACGCACCCGCGGTCGCGGTTGGCGGCAAGGGCAAGGGCAGCAAGTCCGCCGGTCGCAGCATCGAGGAGATCCAGATGATCTTCGACCGTAACAAGGGCTCGATCTACAGTGTCTACAACCGGGCCCTGCGGGCAGACCCCAGCCTGAAGGGTAAAATCGTTCTGCGCCTGACCATCGCGCCGTCCGGCAAGGTCACCCGCTGCGACCTCGTATCCAACGAACTGGGTGACGCCGCCCTGGGCGACAAGATCGCCAGCCGTGTCAAGCTGTTCGACTTTGGCTCCAAGGACGTATCGGAAGTCACGATCACCTATCCCATCGATTTCCTGCCGGCGTAGCACCCCTGCACCGATGTGCCCGGCCGTTTGCCACGGGGCCAGCCTGCACCGCCTGCCCGGGCGATTATTGGAATACAGGTATAGCGGTGCAGGCGTCCCCATCGGATTGATAGCGACGGCCCGCATTCGATACGGCCTCAGCTGCACGGGGGAATTGCTCAACAACAGCCTCCCTATGTGGTAAATCAGGCACAGTATCACGCTAGAATACGCAGTCATGAACATGACTGCAGAATCCGGCGCCGCACAACCCATCATCTCCGCCAGGGGCCTGACCAAGCATTTCGCCAGTCGCGTTGCTGTCGACAATATCGACTTCGATATCAGGCCAGGTTGCTGTTTCGGATTTGTCGGACCGAACGGGGCAGGGAAGACCACCACGCTGCGCATGACCATGGGACTGACACCCGTGGGCGGCGGATCATTATCGGTTTTCGGTTTGCCGG
The DNA here is from genome assembly GCA_049668345.1 of Gammaproteobacteria bacterium. Taxonomy (GTDB): domain Bacteria; phylum Pseudomonadota; class Gammaproteobacteria; order UBA9214; family UBA9214; genus UBA9214. The sequence goes on along the minus strand of JBATJF010000083.1, from coordinate 14,833 downwards.
TCAGGGACCACGCGGCCGCAATACGTGCCCGCACCGGCATCGTCCCGCAGGCTGACAACCTGGATCCTGATTTCAGCGTCGAGGAAAACCTGCGGGTCTACGCCACCTTTTTCGGACTGACACGAAAACAGGTCAGTTCCCGCATCGATGCCTTGCTGGAGTTCGTCTCGCTGTCCGAGCGGCGCAGCGCAAAGACCACCACCCTGTCCGGCGGTATGCAGCGACGGCTGACCATAGCCCGTGCACTGATCAACGACCCGGAACTGGTGGTACTGGACGAGCCGACCACCGGTCTTGATCCACAGGCCCGCCACGTAATCTGGGGCAGGCTGAGTGAACTCAAGGCCAGCGGCAAGACATTGCTGCTGACGACTCACTATATGGAAGAGGCCGAACGCCTGTGTGATGAACTGGTGATCATGGATCATGGACGGATACTTGCCCAGGGTTCTCCACGCGAACTCATCGACCGGCATGTCGAACCGGAGATCATCGAAGTACGCGGCAAGGCGATTGAATTCGAGCAACTGGCAGGCACAGCCGGTTGTCGCCTGGAGCGCATGGGCAGCAGCCTCTACTGCTACACGCACAATGCCGCCGCCCTGATCGAACAGCTGCCGCACCGGCACTCGCTCAGGTTCGTGCATCGCCCCACAGGACTGGAAGATGTATTCCTGCGCCTGACCGGCCGGGAATTGCGCGACTGATGGCCGATCTGCGATTGCCGCGTATCCGGCCCGTCGCCCTGATGGTCTGGCGACGCAACATCCTGGTATGGCGCAAGCTGCTTATCCCGGCGCTGTTGATGAATTTCGGCGAGCCGACGCTCTATCTGCTTGGCCTCGGCTTCGGCCTTGGACACTTCGTGGGCGAGATGGCCGGCATGCCCTACCTGGCATTCCTGGCCTCCGGCATCATTGCCTCGAGCGCCATGACAACTGCCAGTTTTGAAGGCATGTACTCGGTATTCACGCGTATGGTGCCGCAAAAAACCTACGAGGCGATTCTCGCCACACCGGTCGAAGTTGATGACATCCTCGCCGGCGAAATGCTCTGGTGCGGCACGAAGAGCCTGTTCAGCGGCATGGCCATTCTTGCTGTGGCCGCTGCCCTGGGCGTGGTTGCCGGCTGGCAGTCGCTATGGGTATTGCCAGTGGTATTCCTGATTGGCTTGTGTTTTGCGGGTCCGGCCATGATCATGTCGGCGCTGGCGAGCAATTACGATTTTTTCAACTATTACTTCGTGCTGGTTGTTACGCCGATGTTTATACTCTGCGGTGTATTCTATCCTGTCGATACGCTGCCGGAATCAGTGCAGGGCGCCGTCAACCTGTTGCCCCTGACCCATGCCGTGCTGCTGACCCGCGCGCTTGTCGCAGGCGCTCCACTTGTGCAGCCGCTGCTGAACATCGGCGTACTGCTCTGCTATGCACTGGTCAGTTACTATATCGCCGTAGTACTGGTAAGAAGAAAATTGCTGGTCTAGTGATGCATGATGTTTATCTCTGAATCAACCACAGGACATAACTCAATTCAAGGAGATCTGCCATGTACCATCCCATTCAAATACCCTTTGGCTGCGTCATGCTGTTCAATGTGGTTGACCTGAAAGACGGCGTCACAGTCGAGGACGTTGAACTGGCGCTGGGCGAAATGTGCAATGTCGTCAAGAACACCTACGGGGACGACAAGGGCGGCTTCATCGCCGGACAGGTGTACAAGTATTCGGGTTTTGTATCGGAGGAGGGGAGCGTCGGCGCACCCCCCGAGGAGAACGCCACCGCCGCCAAGATAAAGCAGGGCGAACTGGCGATCGTAACCTTCTGGCAGTCCTTCGACCAGCATGAAAAATCGCACGCCGACACGATATTCAAGGAGAAATTCCAGGCACTGGCGGACTTTTGCGATGAAACCTACGAACTTGGCTACCAGATGCTTTGGCAGGGCGTTCCGGGAGACACCTGATGTGTACGGATTTACGCAGAAGGCCCTGTGACGCGCACTTGCACCCGATCAGCAATCCGTCTTTTCATCAATGAAAACTGCCGCCCGGAAAAAGCGTCGATGGCTGCGCTGGCTGCTTGAGGCAGGAGCGCTCATCGCGCTGCTGCTGGCGGTCAATGCCTGGCACACACGCGATGCGCCGTCCGGGCCGGCGCCGGCATTCGCCGGTACGCTGCTCGACGGCACCCGCGCATCGCTTGTCGACCTCAGAGGCAGGCCGGCATTGCTGCATTTCTGGGCAACCTGGTGCCCGATCTGCGGCCTGGAGCAGGGCACCATCGATGCGGTTGCCCGCGATTACCCCGTTCTTGGCGTTGCCATGGACGAGGCTCCGGCAGAGGAAATTATTGACTACATGAATGAAAAGGCGGTCGATTATCCCGTCATCCACGACCGGGATTTGTCCATTTCCCGCCAGTATGCGATTCGCGGTGTACCAACCAGTTATATCCTCGATGCCGATGGCAACATCCGCTTTGTGGAGATGGGCTTCACCACCGGCATCGGGCTGCGGCTTCGGCTATGGTGGGCGGGATTGCGCTAGCCGTACGCAAACCCGAATGGACGGGCTTGATATCAACAATCACCGCCACCATATGACCCGGATATGACAATTACCACAGGATTACGACGTGAGTGACTCCAAGCACATTGTCTGCCCGCATTGCCACGCGGTAAACCGCGTGGCAATCAGCCGGCTGACGGATCACCCCGGCTGCGGCAAGTGCCACCAGCAGCTGTTTACCGCCCACCCGCTGGAACTGAACAGCAGTAATTTCCGGCAACATATCAGCCGCAGTGACATACCCGTCGTGGTCGATTTCTGGGCACCCTGGTGCGGGCCCTGCAAGGTGATGGCCCCGGCATTCGAGCAGGCTGCCGCGCAACTGGAACCGCGCGCCCGACTCGCAAAACTCAATACCGAGAACGAGCAGGGCATAGCCGCCCAGTACCGCATCCAGAGCATCCCGACCCTGGCCCTGTTCCTTAATGGTCGCGAACTCGCACGCCAGCCGGGTGCGATGAGTACTGCCGATATCGTGCGCTGGGTAACAGCACACGGCGCATAGCACTCAGGCCGTCTGCAACTTCCGGCGCAGCTCGGTAATGAGCTGTTCGACCGGCTCCTGCAACTCGGGCGGTATCACCTCGAACAGGTATTCCGCCCGATCAAGCGCCTTGATGATATCCTCGCGCGCGTGCAGTTCCGGCAACCTGCCTGCCAGCTCCTGTATTTCGCGATATGGTGTCACGCCACTCACGCATTGAACCCCGTTCAGGAAGCAAGCGGTATTATACATCGGACCAGCGAACAGCAATTGACTCGCCCGGGTCCGTGGCGATAATGGTTCGACCCCGGCAAATCAATACGACAAGACCAACCGGCCATGCCTGACTGGATCGCAGCCCTCAACGACACGGTATTATCAGCCTTTCGCACCCGCCTGGTTGGCGGTTTCGATGAACCCTTCTATCTGGCTTTCCGCGCTGACGGGCCGGCCGAAATCAGGTTCACACGGGACTACACAGGCAGCGCGCTGCACGAACTTGCACACTGGTGCGTGGCAGGGGAAGCGCGCCGGCGGCAGGACGACTATGGCTACTGGTATGCGCCGGATGGCCGTACCAATGCGCAGCAGCAACAGTTCTTCCAGGTCGAGGTGACACCCCAGGCCGTCGAAAAACATTTCTGCGTGGCGCTGGGCATTCCCTTTGCCGCGAGTATGGATAATCTGGGCAACAGGGCCCTCGATGGCATCGAGGCATTCCGTACGGCTGTCGATGAACGCTACACGCAGTACGCAATACATGGCCTGCCGCAACGGGCTATGCAGATATACCGCTGCCTGCAAGCACACAGGACATGATATATATTTATAATATAAACAATATCATAGATTTCATATATCAATCATATTCGAGGCTGGGCCGCAAGCGCCGTCACACCCCGGGTAGCCAGCTGCGCCGTACTCCTCCGGCGTGTGCAGCCACGACAGCCTGTTGCCTGCTCGCACTATTTCTCCTGACACTGCCGGCCATCCCCGTACAGGCGACTGATAGCTCGGACCGGGAATGCGTCATCGTACTGCACGGACTGGGTCGCAGCGCGTTTTCCATGGGCGCCATCGAGGATGCGCTGTCCGAGGCCGGTTACTGCGTGTGGAACAGTGGCTACCCGTCACGGGCGGCAGATATCGAATGGCTGGCAGCCAGCGCCATAAATGACGGGTTGGCGTATTGCGAATCGCAACGGGCTGCCAGGATTCACTTCGTCACGCATTCTCTCGGCGGCATTCTGGTACGACAGTACCTGCAGGATACACCTATCGATAAACTTGGCCGTATCGTCATGCTGAGCCCTCCCAACCAGGGCAGCGAAGTCGCCGACCAGTTGCACGACCATGCCATATTCCGCTTCGCCACCGGCCCCTCCGGCCAGCAGCTGGGCACCGGAGTCAACAGCCTGCCATTGCGACTTGCACCGATTCCCGGCGAGATCGGCATCATCACCGGCACCCGCAGTCTCGATCCCTGGTTCTCGCCCATGATCCCGGGCGAGGACGACGGCAAGGTATCGGTTGAACATGCAAAACTTGCCGAAATGACCGATTTCCTCGTGGTCGACAGCAGCCACACCTTCATCATGCGCGACGACACGGTCATCGCCCAGATACTCGCATTCCTGCGCGAAGGTAAATTCAGGCGCGGGCAGGGCGGCGCAGCGCCGGGAGGAAGTTAAGACGATTTCGAGCAGGCCGATAACCCGGTATCCGGAAGGTATAAATACCGGAGAAGGTTATGGGTTTTTCCTCAAGTCGATTCTCACTATTGCCGCAGGTTGTTGCGCTGTTACTGGCCGTGGCCCTTGGTGGCTGCGCCTCGGAGCCTTCCTACCCGGCACGCCAGCCATCGGCACAGGTCGCCAGCAAGATGCCCCGGCATCCCGGTGTCCGCATTGCGGCAGCACAGGTCGGCACACCCTACCGTTACGGCGGTGCCACGCCACGCGGCTTCGACTGCAGCGGACTGGTGTATTACTCATACCGCAAGGCCGGCATCCAGGTGCCGCGCAGTGCCAGCGCCCAACTGCGCAATGCCCATCGTGTGCCGTCGAACCAGCTCCAGCCCGGTGACCTGGTATTCTTCAGGCTCGACCGCGGTGCGGTCTCGCACGTGGGTATCTACACCGGCAACGATCGTTTCATCCATGCGCCGTCGAGCGGGAAACGGGTATCCTTTACCACCATGAATGACCCGTACTGGCAGGTGCGTTTTATCGCCGCCGGCCGCTATCGCTGACGAGCCGATCCGCCTGCGCAACTTGACAGGCTATGACCGCTGCACCACGGGCGGGCAGGGAACCGGATTGTTCGGCCCGGCCTCCCCGGCGATTCAGGGCAATGGATCGACCCGCGTGGCGGCTGTATCATTGCAACATGAATGTTCACTGCGCTGGTTCGCTACTATTTGTTCCCGGACTCTTACTACTCCTATTCAGCATGCAGGCCATATCCGCACCAGCACCAGCATCACTGCCCGATTGCCCGGACAAGCCAAACTGCGTTTCAAGTCAGGCCAGCGATGTGGCACACAGGATAGAACCGTTTGCGTACACCGGCTCAGCCCGCGATGCAATGCGCCGGCTCAGGCTGGCGCTGGCCGCGGAAAAGCGCGTCGACGTGGTAACGGAACGGGAAAACTACCTGCATATCGAGGTGCGCAGCCTGGTGTTCCGTTTTGTGGATGACGTCGAATTTCTGCTGGATCCCGAGCACAGCCGGATTCACGTGCGCTCCGCCTCACGCACCGGTTACAGCGACCTCGGCGTCAATCGCAGGCGGGTAGAGCGCATACGGCAAGCCTATTCGCAGGCACAGTAAAAAAAAACATGCCGGATGAGGGCGTCATCAAGTTCGACCTGCGCTATACGTATGCAGAACCCGAAAATCCGAGACCACCGTCAGCGCTGAATGCCTGGCGCAACCGGCTCTGGCAACTGCAGCTGATAGGGCAGCAGGCGGGACGATACGGCGGTGCCGGATACGGCAATGTCAGCCGGCGCATCGAGGTGCCGTACACGCACGCAGGACACCCCCGGTTCATCATCAGCGGTACGCAAACCGGTGCGCTGGCCCGGCTCGACGCCAGACATTACTGCGTTGTGACAGACTGGGACATACAGTGCAACCGTGTCATTGCACGCGGTCCGGTGAGACCATCCTCGGAAGCACTGACTCACGGTATGCTTTACAATCAGAATAATGACATAAACGTGGTTTTTCATGTACATTCTCCAGCCATTTGGCGTACAGCGCACCGACTCGGCCTGACTTGCTCGGATCCCGACGTCGCCTACGGCACACCGGAAATGGCAGCCGAAGTGGCGCGCCTGTTCACGAACACGGATGTCGGGCAGTCATCTATCCTTGTCATGGGCGGCCATGAAGACGGTGTGATCGCATTCGGTTTCGACGAGGAGTCGGCGGGCGCTGTCCTGCTGAACGCCCTTGAACGCAGCAAGCAGATGTAACAGAACAGCCCGATCGCTCATGCACCGTTGCACAAAATATCGATGACTACAGGGGTCAATTTGAACTTCTCAACGTCTTTACGTACAAAAAACATTCATTGAGTATCATGCTGCGCAATAACCTGCGCTCAGACATGCGCGGCGCGGTACAGGTCGACTGGAATTTTCCCTTCATCAGGCACTTTGACGGGTACCTCCAGTGGTTCAACGGCTACGGGGAAAGCCTGGTCGATTACGACCACAACGTGAACAGCATCGGGATAGGGGTCAGCCTGGCGGACTGGCTGTAATGGCCCAGGTACCGGTATTTATTCTATTTAACATAATATACATTATACGAACTATATGGGTTAGGCCGTCAGCCAGTGCTAGCAGAGCCGCTATGGCGCTCTTACATGATTTTCTGGTAGCCAAGGATCAGCATGTAATCGGACTCCAGCTGCGGTCCCTCCACATCCTGGTATAGCGGTTTAACGAATTCCAGGGCGATGCGATGGCCTTTGAGTCCACCGTTAGTTCCCATCAGGTTCACACCGACGGCCAGATCCAGGCGCTGTTTCGCCTGGCGGTCCGGGTCGGCCGTCTGCACCGGTGCGATGATATTCGGATCAATCCCGTCGATGTTGTCGACATCAACGTAGTTGAGCCGGATGGAACCACTTACAGCGGAATTGACCAGCTTTACCATCCACGCTGATACGTTATGCACATCACCCAGTGTATATCCCTCATCGGAACCGGTCCTGAACACACCGGCATATTGCGCACCCCAGGAAATGTCGTCCTGCATGCCGGCATACGTCAGTCCGGCCAGGACATCATAGGTACCGGATCCCAGCTGCATGGGATAAGGCAGCCTGAGGGTTGGCGTACCGCCCATCGGCGTCAGGATGTTATCGGTTTCGGTATTGGAACCCGTCGGAATACTGACGCCCAGGTTGGCATGAACATGGTGTGTCGCATCATCATGCATACGAATCATGCTGGACAGTTGCAGATCACCAATTCCACTGGCGCGGGTGGTGAAGCTACCCAGCGGTGTCGTCCCCGTGCCACCCATGTAGGTAATGTGATCCATCTCCTTTTCCAGGTACGGCAGCATGGCCATTAACGTTAAATCGTCACTCGGTGCATACATCGCCCCCAACATATGCATGTCGGTCGACATCCGGGTGGGCACAACGCGTAGCGTGGGCGGCTGCCCCGCCACACCGGCGAAGCGGTTGGGTATAGTAGTGACTATCTGGTCCGGACTGATGCTGGATGTGCCTACGAGGTTATCTTCCATCTCCATGCGCATATAGCGATAGGAAAACATCAGGTGGCCCTTTTGATGAACATGCGCGCCCATGACACCGATCGGCTCATTGCTTAGATGCGCGTGCGTTGCCATGTGATGGTGGTGTTCATGGCCTGTGGCTGCATAGAGACTGGCTGACATGACCGTCAAACCAAGGAGTGCTGGCAGGACTCTCATTATGTAGTACCGGTGTTTGTTATTAGGTCAGAAAACTCAGACTGCCTTCAACTGGCGTCACGGTACAATGTGGCAACGGCGTTTTCAATAAGCCGCTCACCTGCTAGCCGATCTAGAAACTGATGCCTTCGACAGAATTTCCGTAGTCGACCGCCCGCTTCATCTTGTCGCGCAGTTCATCGGTAATCGCCTGCACGGCGGTTTCGTCTACCAGCACATGCGGTGTAATCATCACGATCAGCTCGGTACGGAATACGTCTTCCGAGGTGGTACTGAACAGACTTCCAATGCCGGGCAGATCCATCAACACCGGGATCCCGTCTTTGGTGTCGTTACGCGTCTCGAGGATAAGGCCACCGAGAACCACCGTCTCGCCGCTCTGCACCACGACGCTGCTGTTGATGGTGCGTTGGGAGATCGCCACGTTACCGCCACCACCGACGGCCGCCTCGGTGCCGGGCAGACTCACCTCCTGACTGATGTTCATGGTGACCTGGCCACCTTCGTTGATGCGCGGGGTGACGGTCAGCAGCGTACCGGTATCGCGGAACTGTACCTCGGAAATGAGCGGAGCATCCGGATCGACCGTACTCTGGGAGCTGCGGACCGTGACCGGTATCTGATCACCGACGCGGATGTTCGCGGTCTGGTTGTCCAGCACCATGATCTGGGGAGTGGAGAGAAACTTGACGCCGGTCCTGGTTGCCAGCAGGTCGATAAAGATCCTCCGGTCACTGCTATTCGAGAAGATAGCCAGCGCCAGGCCATCACCGGAGGCGGTGGTGGGTACGGGTGCATTGAAACCGAGTTCGTAACTGCCGCCCGAGAGGAACCAGCGCACGCCGTAATCCAGGCCATCCGAGAGTGTCACCTCGGCGATGGTGGCCTCGATCAACACCTGCCGTGGTGGTATGTCGAGCTGGCGGATAACGGACTCGATGCCGCGGTAATCCTGGGGACTCGCCATCACCAGCAGCGCATTATTATCCTGATCGGCAATAATTTTTATGGGACTCTGGGTACTCAGGGTCTCTCCTGCTGCCCCGTCTGTCGGGGCTGCCGCAACCATGCCAGCCTCCGGGCCGGTCAACGGTGCTTCCCTGGGATAATCGCCACCGGCACCGGTACCGGCAAGCAGGGGGGGCGGTGGTGCGGAGATCCCCTCTGCCGTCTGGAAGACATTGGCCCCCTCCCCCGGCGGCAATTCGGTGATCAGTGCCGATGGCGCTGCCTCTTGTAGTCCATCGCCGATGGAGTAGATCTGCTGTAATGAATTGGCCAGATTCTCGGCCTTGCTGTTTTTCAGGTGATAGACATACAGGCGACTGCCCGGCGCACCCTCGGTTCCCCAGTCGAACTGATCGATCAGTTTGCTCACCTCGTCCATGTAACGCGGGCTGTGGGTGATCACCAGGACGGCATTCAGACGTTCGATGGGCGTCAGGCGCACGATACCAGCCATCGGCGTCTCCCCTGTTGCACCGATCACCTTCTCCAGCTCGCTCACCAGCGTCCCGGCAAAGGCATACTGCAGTTTGAACAGGCCGAAGGACATGCCCTTGAGCCAGTCGACATCGAAGATATTTATCGTCTCCATGATCTGGTCGATGCGGTAGCGCGGTCCGGTCAGGATCAGCAGATTACGTGCCTCATCAACGCGCACGGAACTGCCCTTGGAAACGAAGGGGGAAATGATCTTCTCGATCTCGGCGGCCGCGACATGGCGCAGGGGCACGATCTGCACCGCATAGCCGTCACGCTTGGCGGTCGGTGGCTTGCCGATCACCGGCGTGTCGACCATGGTCGCCGCCTCTGCCAGGGGCACGATCTTGTAGATATCCTGTTGAAACACCAGCGCTGCACCATTCTGTTGCAGCACCGATTCCACGATCGGGATCACCAAATCCTGCGAGACAGCATAACTCGTGTGCAGGGTCACGCTCCCCTGCACCTGGGGATCGATCAGATAGTTCTGCTTGAGGATCTCCTCGAATACCACCCTGACAAACTCACGCAGGCTGGCGTCTTCGAAATTGAGTGTGATGTCTCCGGCTTCGGCCGCTGTAGCCGGGGCTGTCGCTTCGCCTGGTTGTTGGGTGTCATGCGTGTCCTCGATGAAGACACCGGTACCCCGCCGGATACTCGTTTGCGATACCGGCGGCTGCGCCGAGGCTACTTCAGCCGGTGGCGTGGGTGACTGGACGGCTGCGAGAGGCGCCGCCGCCGCTTCCACTGCGGCAGGTGCAGGCACAGGCACTGCACCCGGGACCGGCACCGCAGCATCCTGCGTTTGTACCGTTGCACAGGCGGAGAGCAGGCAGAAAGAGCCAAGCACAATCAGGTTTCTTATCAAGTGACCATACCTACGTTTGTTATTCATCGATGGCGATTTTCGCCGCGCTGCGTTTCATCCATCAGTGGTGAGATAGTCAACCGTTAACCTCAACGCTGCACGCAGGGCGTCACCATAGCCCTCTGTGGCCGCCATCACGCCTTCCTCAACTCGAGTACTCCATGCGGCAATTGACCTATATGAATTGTTCGCCCCATGAAAAACCCTGTTCACAGGGTGGCTTATTTTTTTCCCTTTGTCCATCACAGCACAGGCAGAACACCCATATCAAGCTGTCCAAAAGTCGTAGATAGGGTCGATTGAAGGTGATCAGCGGTGGCCAGCGACCCAGCGTGATAGAGTGGTATGGTGAGACAATGACAGTGACAGATTTGTCAGTCATTCAGCGTGCTGCATTGGACGCTTGTACTATTGTTATACCTTATAATTATCGAGTAGTATCTAAAGTAGACGATAATTCGAAATAATAATATTTAAAACAGTTAGTTAGTCCGATGGAAACCAGCAAGCGCGAGGTGCTCAAGGACGCGATGGAAACGGGTGGGGGCAGCCAGCCTCAGCGGCGATTGTGTGACTATCTGGTGGATGCGGGAAAGCTCGATCCGGCCAACATCGAGCGTGCCTGCCGTCTGCAACACGAGCAGGATTCCTGGGAGCCGATCGGTTCTATCCTCATCAAACTCGGACTGGTTTCGGAACGCGATGTGGCAGAGAGTCTGTCGAGCCAGCTCGGTCTGCCGGTTGCTGAACGGCAAAGCTTTCCCGCCGAGTCCCCGCTTGACGAGCAGATCTCGCACAAGTTCCTGAAGGAAAACCGGACACTGATCCTTGAAGAGGAGGACGACCGGCTGACCGTGGCCATGGCCGATCCGCAGGACCGTTACGTCCTTGATGCGCTCAAGCTGTTTACCGGCAAGCAGATCGTTCCCTTGATAGGCGTTGCCTCGGAGATCGACCAGGCCATCGAGCAGCGTTACGAATCCAGCAGTAGTGCGGACGGTGGTGCGGGCGATGATGCCATCCAGTTCCTGGATGATGTCGAACAGCTCAAGGAGCTCGCCAGCGAGGCACCGGTCATCAAGATGGTCAATCAGCTGATTCACCAGGCCGTCGAGTCAGGCGCCTCGGACATTCATATCGAACCCTTCGAGGGCTTGCTCAAGGTGCGCTACCGCGTCGACGGCCTGTTGCGCGAGGTCGATGCCCCGCCCACCCGTTCCACCGCCGCGGTCATCTCACGCATCAAGATCATGGCCAATCTGAATATCGCGGAACGCCGCCTGGCGCAGGATGGCCGTTTCAAGGTGCGCGTGCGCGGCAAGGAGATCGACCTGCGTGTTTCAACGGTACCGACCATGTACGGCGAAAGTGTGGTACTGCGCCTGCTGCGCCGTGACGATTTGACACTGGATTTCGGCCCGCTCGGTTTCAGCCCGGAGATGGAACGCCGCATGCTGGATATCCTCACCTTGCCCCACGGTATCCTGCTGGTAACCGGTCCTACCGGTAGCGGCAAATCCACTACCCTGTATGCCGCACTCATGCACCTCAACACCCCCGAGCGCAAGATTCTCACGGTGGAGGATCCGGTGGAATACAACATCGAGGGCGTCAACCAGATGCAGACCAAGCCGCAGATCGGTCTGACCTTCGCCAGTGCGCTGCGCTCCATCGTGCGTCAGGATCCCGATGTCATCATGATCGGCGAGATGCGCGACAAGGAGACGGCCGCCATCGCCGTGCAGTCTGCATTGACCGGACATCTGGTACTCTCGACCCTGCACACCAATGATGCGGCCGGCAGTATCACCCGTCTGCTCGACATGGGCGTTGAGGATTACCTGCTGACCTCGACGGTGAACGCCGTCCTGGCCCAGCGACTGGTGCGCACCCTGTGTGAGCATTGCCGGGAGGCCTATACACCGCTCAAGGAGATCGTCGCGCGCTGGGGCCTGCGGCGTTTCGCCGGCAAGGGACCCATCACCCTGTACGAGGCGAAGGGTTGTGAACATTGCGGACACACCGGCTACAGCGGGCGCAGTGCCGTGCTGGAACTGCTGGTGATGACCGATTCGATCAGGCAGCTGATTCTCAAACACAGCTATGCGGGCGAGATCGCCCGTACAGCCGCGGCAGACGGCATGCAGTTCATGCTCGAAGATGGCCTGCGCAAGGCCGTGGCGGGCGAAACCACCATCGAGGAGGTCCTGCGGGTGACGCAGGAACAGTCGCACATGGACATCGGGACCAAGGACACCGATGTCGAGACACCTGAAGCGGAACCGGCTGCCGAGGATGCCGCGATCGCCGGCACGTCCAGGCGCAAGGGATCCCGGCCAATGCGCGATTCGATCCTGGCCGCGCTCAACAAGCTGTTGTATCGCACCTAAGCAGCCATGCCCCTGTTTCAATACAAGGCAGTAACCGCTGATGGCGAGGTCGTCAATGGCACGCTGAGCGGCAATACCCGCGAACAGGTGGTCGCACAACTTCAGTCCCAGGGCCAGATCCCCATCCGGGTTGATGAAACCGTCCAGACCGGACCTGCCCGCAGTCGCCGTCGCCGTGGCAGAGGGCGGATCACGGACCAGCACATCACCAGTGCGACACGGGAACTCGGCATCCTGCTGCGTGCCGGTCTCCCCCTGGACCGGGCATTGGCCATCCTCGCCTCACTGTCCGAAGGCGAGCGCATGAAGCAATTGCTGGAAGAGGTACGGGAACAGGTCAAGGGTGGTGCCACCCTGGCGGATGCCATGCAGGCGCAGGAAGGTGTGTTCAGCCGCTTCTACCTCAACCTGCTGCGCGCCGGTGAGGCCGGCGGTGCACTGGAGATGCTGCTGGAGCGCCTGGCCGACCACATGGAACAGAGCCGCGAGGTACGCGACACCCTGCTCTCCGCGATGATCTATCCTGCCATCCTCATTTTCGTCGCGCTGATCTCGATATTCATCCTGCTCGGTTATGTCGTTCCCCAGTTCAGTGAATTGTTCGAGGATGTTGGTCAGGTACTGCCGCTACCGACCCGCATCACCATCGGGGTGGGCGATTTCCTGCAGCAATACGGCTGGGTGCTCGTGGTATTGATGGCGGGTGCGGCCTGGCTGGTGCGCTACCAGCTGAGTCAGCCGCGCAGCCGCTACCGCTGGCACGCCAGGTTCCTCAGGCTTCCCCTGGCCGGTGACATCATCACCAAGATCGAGGTAACCCGCTTCGCGCGCACCCTGGGAACATTGCTGCACAACGGCATACCTCTGCTGAAGGCACTGGGTATCGTCAAGGACACCGTCAACAACCAGGTGATTGCCGACGGACTCGAACGCGTGGCGAACAGCCTCAAGGAAGGCCAGAGCTTCGCCACCCCGCTGGCGGAAGTCGCACACTTCCCGGCCTTCGCGGTCCACATGATCCGCGTCGGCGAGGAATCCGGCCGCCTGGAGGACATCCTGCAACAGGTGGCACAGGTCTACGAACGTGAAACCCAGACCACCATCAAGCGTGCGCTGGCACTGCTGGAACCGGTGCTGATTCTGGTCCTCGGCGTGATCATCGCGGCGGTTATTATTTCGATCCTGGTGGCCATTCTCGGTATCAACCAACTGGTGTTCTGACAGACAAGGAAATAACTTATGGCACAGAGACAGGCAACACCGATACACGGCCAGCACGGCTTCACCCTGATCGAATTACTGGTGGTGCTGGTAATACTCGGCCTGCTGGCGGGTCTGGTCGGGCCACAGGTACTGCGTTATCTTGGCAGTGCGAAAAGCGATACCGCCATGCTGCAGATCGAGGAACTCGGTGCAGGACTCGACCTGTACCACCTCGAGGTCGGCCGTTACCCGACCACGGACGAGGGTCTCAAGGCCCTGGTTGAACAACCCACGGGGGTGAGCCGGTGGAACGGGCCGTACCTCAAGAAAAAGACCATTCCCCAGGACCCCTGGGGCAATGACTATCACTACAGCTCGCCTGGTGAGAATGGCGAGTACGATCTGTACTCGTACGGCAACGACAACAGTGAAGGTGGCGAGGGGAATGATGTGGACGTCGTGAGCTGGTGACCGGAGCGCATACAAACTGCAAGTACACGGGCGGCTTCACGCTGCTCGAGATGCTGGTCGTGCTGGTGATCGTCGGTCTGATGCTCGCCCTGGTGCCACCCCTGTTTTCCGGTGCCGTTACCGGCACCAAACTCAAGAGTGCCGCGCGCGACCTGGCGGTTGTCATGCGCGAGGCGCGTAGTCGGGCCATTATCCGTAACACCCAGCAACATGTGCACCTGGATCTGGAAACGCCCCGCTATCGTGTCGGTAACGGTAAACCCCGCGAACTGCCCGGGCATGTCAAACTGACCGTGGAGGTGGTCACCGGTGCGGATACTTCGCAATTGCGGCAGCACGTGGTGCGTTTCTTTCCGGATGGCAGCACCAGCGGTGAACTGATCACGCTCAGCGGTGACAGGCAC
>JBATJF010000082.1:0-4534 GCA_049668345.1 Gammaproteobacteria bacterium | reverse complement strand
GTTTCGTGCAATGCCTTGTTCTTTCAAAAATCGACATATCGGTCATCCAGTAAGGTCGGCACGGTGTTGTTGACCGGGCATGAAAAAACCACCTCGCGGTGGCCTGTCCAGCGTTCTGCAAACAATTTAAGATGGCTCCCCGGGACGGGCTCGAACCGCCGACCTAGTGATTAACAGTCACCCGCTCTACCGACTGAGCTACCGGGGAATTGAGAAGCTGTAAAGGGGCGCATCATACCGGCATTCCGGGTTTTCGGTCAACGCGGATGCGGGGATCAGCCTGATTTTCAGGGGCAATGCACGGGCTGGCCGCCGCAGGTCTGCCGGGACAGGCGGGACCGGCCCGTATTCGACAGGCAGATGACCCGTGGCCGGGCGTGATGGCGGCGATCGCAAAAGGTGAACGAGGCGTTCGTGCCGCCGCTGCTGCCGTCCGGCTGGTAGACGATGTGCCGGCGCTGGTTGCCGGCGTGCAGGGTAATGCCGGTGCCCATCAGTTCACCGGCCTGCAGCACCGG
This sequence comes from Gammaproteobacteria bacterium, assembly GCA_049668345.1. Lineage (GTDB taxonomy): Bacteria > Pseudomonadota > Gammaproteobacteria > UBA9214 > UBA9214 > UBA9214. The sequence continues at coordinate 4,016 of JBATJF010000082.1, read as the reverse complement.
TTCGGCAGGATCGCGCTTGCGGTCGTCGCTGGCGAACAGCAGCCAGCCGCTGGACCAGTCCTGGCTGTTCCCGCAGCTGCTGCGGTCCCGGCTCGGGCACAGCACCACGCGGTGATCCTGCATGATGGCCGTGCTGCGCGCGAGCGCAAGCGCGGTCGTGAAATGGTTGACCTCGGTGACCATGCGGCCTTCCTGGATGAAGCGCGGCAGTGCTGTCGTGCTGCCGACGACGAGGATGGCCGCCACCCCCAGCGTGATCAGCAGTTCCGCCAGGGTCATGCCGGTCTGGCTGTACGGTTTGTTCACCCCTGTCCTCCCTGCACCGGTGCCGGCATGCGGGTCGGTTGCAATAGTCGCCGGCCGCCGGGTGCCGATTCATTCTGGACAGGCGACAGCGCACCGGCCAGCAACCGATGCCGTCCGGTCAGGTCGGAGGAGGGCGGATCAGGGTGTCAGTGCCTTGCGCAGGCGGGCCAGTGCCTCGGTCAGCACGTCCATGCCGGTGGCGAACGAGAAGCGGATATAGCCCGGGGCACCGAAGGCGGAGCCTGGCACCAGCGCGACGCCGGCGGCCTCCAGCAGGTGCTCGCTGAGTTCGACATCGTCATTGACGTTGTCGAGCCGGTCGATCACGGCCTGCACATGCGGGAAGCAGTAGAAGGTGCCGTCCGCCGGCAGGCAGTGCACGCCCGGAATCGTGTTCAGTTCCGCGATCACGAAGTCGTGCCGCTCGTGGAAGGCCTTGAGCATGGGCTGGATGCAGGACTGGTCGCCGTCCAGCGCGGCCTGTGCCGCGACCTGCGAGATCGAGGTCGGGTTGGACGTGCTCTGCGACTGGATCTTTTTCATCGCCTTGATCAGCACCTCGGGGCCGCCGGCATAGCCGATGCGCCAGCCGGTCATGGCGTAGGCCTTGGACACGCCGTTCAGCACGATGGTGCGCTCGTACAGGTCCGGGCAGGCGTTCAGGATGTTGCAGAACGGCTCGTCGGTCCAGAGGATATGCTCGTACATGTCGTCGGTGGCGATGAGTACCTGCGGATGCCTGCGCAGCACCTCGCCGAGCGCGACCAGCTCGGCCATGCTGTAGGCAACGCCGGTCGGGTTCGACGGGCTGTTGATGACCACGATGCGTGTCTGCGGCGTGATCGCGGCCTCGAGTTGCGCGGGCGTGATCTTGAAGCGGGTCTCGACGCCGGTCGGTAGTACTACCGGCGTACCGTCTGCCAGCAGCACCATGTCCGGGTAGGACACCCAGTAGGGCGCCGGGATGATCACCTCGTCGCCGCTGTTGAGATAGGCCTGGCACAGGTTATAGAAGCTCTGCTTGCCGCCGCAGGACACCAGGATCTGCCCGGGCGTGTAGTCCAGCCCGTTGTCGCGGCTGAACTTCGCTATAATCGCCTGTTTGAGGCCGGGCGTGCCGTCCACCGCCGTGTAGCGTGTGAAGCCGTCGTTGATGGCCTGGATGGCGGCGGCCCTGATGTGCTCGGGTGTGCCGAAGTCCGGCTCCCCGGCACCCAGTCCGATGATGTCCTTGCCGGCGGCGCGCAGTTCGGCGACGCGCGCGGTCACGGCCAGGGTGGGCGAGGGTTTGACGCGGTGTACCCGGTCGGCGAGGGTCAGTGTGGTCACGACGATGTCCTGATGATGGCGAGCCCGTTTATCATACCCATTGTGTACCAATAGAAAAGAGCCCGTGAGCGAACTATTCCATATCGAGTCGAAAATGCAGCCGGCCGGCGACCAGCCGCAGGCGATCACCGCCCTGGTGGAGGGGCTGCGGGACGGTCTGTCGCACCAGACCCTGCTCGGTGTGACAGGCTCCGGCAAGACCTTCACCATCGCCAACGTCATCCAGCAGGTGCAGCGCCCCACATTGGTGCTGGCGCCCAACAAGACGCTGGCCGCACAGCTGTACGGCGAGCTGCGCGAGCTGTTCCCGGCCAACGCGGTCGAGTATTTCGTGTCCTACTACGACTACTACCAGCCGGAGGCCTACGTGCCGGCCTCGGACACCTACATCGAGAAGGACGCCTCGATCAACGAGCACATCGAGCAGATGCGGCTGTCGGCCACCAAGGCCCTGCTGGAGCGGCCCGACGCCATCATCGTCGCGACCGTCTCCGCGATCTACGGCCTCGGCGATCCACGCGCCTACCTGAAAATGCTGCTGCACCTGGTGCGCGGCGAGAAGGCCGACCAGCGCACCATCCTGCGCCGGCTGGCCGAGCTGCAGTACACGCGCAACGAACTCGACCTGCACCGCGCCACCTACCGGGTGCGCGGCGAGGTCATCGATATCTACCCGGCCGAGTCGGACGGCGAGGCGGTGCGCGTGGAGCTGTTCGACGATGAGGTCGATTCCCTGGCCTGGTTCGATCCGCTCACCGGCGAGGTGCACAAGCGCGTGCCGCGCGTGACCGTCTACCCGAAGACCCACTACGCCACGCCGCGCGAGGTGATCCTCGGCGCCATCGACCGGATCAAGGCCGAGCTCAGGGAACGGCTCGAGCAGCTGCGTAACAGCAACAAGCTGGTCGAGGCACAGCGCCTCGAACAGCGCACGCTGTTCGACCTGGAGATGATGCACGAGCTGGGTTACTGCTCCGGCATCGAGAACTATTCCCGCTACCTGTCCGGGCGCAACGCGGGCGAGCCGCCACCGACGCTGTTCGACTACCTGCCGTCCAGCGCACTGCTGGTGATCGACGAGTCGCACGTGACCATCCCGCAACTCGGCGGCATGTACCGCGGCGACCGCTCGCGCAAGGAAAACCTGGTCGAATACGGTTTCCGGCTGCCGTCGGCGCTGGACAACCGGCCGCTGCGCTTCGACGAGTTCGAGGCACTGGCCCCGCAGACCATCTTTACCTCGGCCACGCCCGGCGCCTACGAGCAGGAGCATGCCGGCGCGGTGATCGAGCAGCTGATCCGGCCTACCGGGCTGGTCGATCCGGAAATCGAGGTGCGCCCGGCCACCACGCAGGTGGACGACCTGCTGTCGGAGATCCGCCTGCGCGTGGCGGCCAACGAGCGCGTGCTGGTGACCACGCTGACCAAGCGCATGGCCGAGGATCTGACCGAGTACCTCGCCGAGCACGGTGTCCGGGTGCGCTACCTGCATTCCGATGTCGAGACCGTCGAACGCGTGGAAATCATCCGTGACCTCCGCCTTGGCGAATTCGACGTGCTGGTCGGCATCAACCTGCTGCGCGAAGGTCTGGACATGCCCGAGGTCTCGCTGGTCGCCATCCTCGATGCCGACAAGGAAGGCTTCCTGCGTTCCGACCGTTCGCTGATCCAGACCATCGGGCGCGCCGCGCGCCACCTGCACGGCAAGGCGATCCTGTATGCGGACCGGATCACCGGCTCGATGGCCCGTGCCATGGACGAGACCGAGCGGCGTCGCGATACGCAGCTGGCCCATAACAAGGCGCAAGGCATTACCCCGCGCAGCATCAGCAAGTCGATCACCGACATCATGGAGGGTGCACGCGGGACCATGGCGTCGGCACAGGGGTTTGCGAAAGTGGCCGAGGAACTGGTGCAGTATGGCCGCATGAGCCCGGCGCAGCTGGCAAAAGAGGTTGCCCGGCTGGAGCAGGAAATGTACGAGCATGCCCGCAACCTGGAGTTCGAGGAAGCCGCGCGCCTGCGCGACCGCATCCAGCACATCCAGCTCGGCAACCTGGGGCTGGTGGGCTGAGCGAGTTGGGATCCTGTGCCGCTCGTCAGGCAGGGTGCGCCGTCCACTCCGCTCCCGGTGCGTGAAACGCACCCTACGGTCCGGGGCAGGGTCAGGATCCAGAAGCCGGTAGGGTGCGCTCTGCGCACCCTTTCCCGTGTGCGAAATATATCCCGCGCCTGAGGGGGCACTTTGCGGAAAGCAGCGTTTCTCTGCTTGAGGTCAGAATCCCTTGCAACCGGCGGGCGCTCCCGGTATCGTTTTCGGCCTCGCAGGCGCGTAGCTCAGTTGGTTAGAGCACCACCTTGACATGGTGGGGGTCGTTGGT
>JBATJF010000081.1:0-10902 GCA_049668345.1 Gammaproteobacteria bacterium | reverse complement strand
GGCCCTGAAAATCCCCGTGTCGGCAGTTCGATTGCGAGGCACATCCATGTGCCTGGCCCCTGCGGGGCCGCCGCTGCGCGGTGTCCAAAATCGCTCCCGGCGTTTTTGTCTGTCCCTGGACACCATTAAAACAACGACTTACCGTTACAAACGTCCTTGTCAGCATTCCTCTGCGTGAGTTTTTTGTGACTGACCTGAACCGAGCAGGGTGATGCGAATCGTTTTGAGCAGGCCGGATCATACAGCTCCCCGCTTCCGTGCACGGCAAGGTGTGCGTTGCGCTTCCGGCAGTAATATCCGGTATCAGATGGGTAACTGCGCGCCCCACCGAAATCCGGCCCGGGCCCGATTTTGCCGGTGTTCCGGGGACAGTATACTTAACACCAGGATTTCGTTAACCGTTGCACGTCAATATTGAACCCGTGGGGCATACATCATGGAGTTAAAATTCGATACCGAACAATTCGATAAATGCCAGGCGATTCTCATTAACGAGATCGCCCAGCAGATCAAGATCAAGCTTCTGGAAGCAGGCATGGAAGGAGAAAAGTTAGAGGAAAATGTCGCAAAAATCACCTTCAGCATAGCCAACATCATCGATGATATGGCAGCAATCGAATCTGACGGTATTGAGGTCAGGCCGTATCTGACTTTCCGCGTGGATGACGATGTGTTAATACATTGTGGTGAAAACTCCTCTACCAATGAATTTGTATATAAAACCCTGAATCAACTGTTCAGCTGATACGCTCGGCACAGAGCGGGAGACCCGGAAATCCGGTCTGCTTTGACACTTCAGATTACATGGTCCACGCCTATTCAAAAAGACTGTTGTCACCTTTCACAGGGCAGGTACAGATCGTGGAGACCGGTCAGGCACGCGCACTCACTCTCGATGGCAACAACTGGGAGCTGCAATACAGGTTATCTTCAGGAAGGGGGCCGGTTGTCGATCAGCAGCAGGCAGTGAAGAAACATCACTATGTGCGTGTGGCAGTCATCAGGCCGTCAGGGATCAAGCGCATGCCATTGCCTCACTACCTGGCAATAGATGCAGTTGAAGAGCAGGTCCAGGAATTCGCGGCATACCTTGAAGAGGTCAGCTTGCCCCTGCCGCCTGCTGACATGCATGAATACTGGTTACTGGATGAGGCGGACGAGCAACCACTGGCATTGATCTATTCCTGCCTGCATGCGGAGGAGATGCCATCATTTCCGCATCGCCCGGAATGGGCGGCGACACCCGCTGCCATCATGGAAGTACCCAGGATACCCGAGGAAGAGCAGTATTACGTGCCTCCCGTGAATTATCGACTGGAACAACTGGTGAATGAACGTGCCGGCAGGCATCCCAGGGCAAGGTGGATCGTGCGACGCGAAGGCCAGACCGGGTTCTTCCCTGCATGCCTGGTGCGTGAGGATTGGGAGAGTGAGGAAGACCGCCGCCTTTGTCGGCGATACATCGAGCGCCAGGCACCCCGGCTGCTGATGCTCCACGGGTTGAAACATGAAGACCGGCTGCGGCTGGAAGGCTATGCCCGCCAGAACGCACTGGAGGTCGATCGGTTTTTCCCCCTGTATCCAGCGGTCGCTGATGACAAACTGATGTCGGCGATATGCGTCGAAGCGCGACTTCGGCTCGCGGCAGAACGTTCCGGTACTGAATAACACTATCCCTGCACCGGCAGGCAACATCCTTTAGAATCAAGATATTCAATACAGCTGAATCCTCATGGAGGCTGGTATGCCGCAATTCATCTTCGTCTACCTCGGAGGAGAACTTCCTGACAACCCTGAAGAGGGGCAGAATCATTTCCAGCGTTACCAGCGGTGGCTGGATTCACTGGGTGATGCCGTCATCAGCCCGGCAATTCCTTTCAGGGATACGCACGTCGTACAACCGGACGGAACCGTCTCGCCGGGCAGCACGAGCGCAATGTCGGGCCTCAGTATCATCCGGATGGCTTCACTGGCAGAGGCCCTGGCTGCTGCCCGGTCGTGTCCGTTCCTCGAGATAAACGGCACACTTGAAGTTTCCGAGATGATCGAGATGTCCGGACAACAGGATGATCAGGCGAGTGAGAAGCCCAACTAGCCCTGCAAGCCCGGCAAAGAATATTCACAGGCCAGGTGATGAGTAGTCCGTCCACGCTTGTCGATCTCTACAGGGTCGAGACCTCCATTACGATGCTGAAACAGTATCTCGCAGAGGAGGACATCGCGCCGCTCATCGTTGTACTGGAGCAGATCGCTGCCGACCCCCGTAACGAAGCGCTGCTCGAGCAGTTGTCGGACGTCTTTGATGGTCTCGGACTTCTGCAGGGTGCAGTACTGACCTACGCACCCTATCTATCGATCGTGCTGGCGGGCGATCTGTTCGATGATATGGACTGAAGCGCAGACCTGCTGCAGGTCGGCGCTTCCGCTCATAAAGGCTCCGGAAACTGGCCTGAACCCGGGACAATCAGGTATCATAGGGGGCTCAGGAAGTACTATTGACTGTACAGATTGCTGACTGGATGGCCAGTCTACCGGGAGAGACTGGCGTCGATGATTTTTTCGAACGCCCCGGTTTTTACTGCTTAACAGAGGTAGATTATGAGTGATGCACCCAAGACACGGCCCCAGATACCGGAGGGCAAATCCCGTTTTCTGACCACCCGTCAGAAACAGGCGAATGAAAAGGGTTACGTAGGCTACGACACCATCTGGGACTCGTTTCAGAAAGAGGCCAAGTACACCACCCCGAAGCGCCCCTGATCCCTGGCGCCGCGCGGCCCGGTATACGGGCGCGCGGCCGCCATCAGATCGGGATCCGGTTACCCCCGGGGAGATCCGGTCCTTCCTCAACCTTGCCGCCGGCCTGTATCTCTTCCTCAGTCGCATCGCGGACCGTCAGTATATCGAGCTTGAATACCACTTCCCTGCCGCAAAGGGGATTATTGCCATCGATGGTGATAAGGTCGCCGGCTATGCGCGTCACCAGGAACGTTTTGGTCTGTCCCTGGTCGTTCTCCATCAGGATGGCCGTGCCTACCTCGCGGTATTCCTCCGGCACGTTATGGATGTTTTCGTTGATGACCAGCGAGTCATCCCTGGGGCCGTAGATCTGGTTGCAGTCGATCGGCACTTCGATCGTATCGCCCGCCGTCCTGCCTTCGAGTTCCCGCATGACCGCGGGAGCAAGCACCTCGTTGACACCGTGGACATAGCCGATCGGGAACTCCACCTCGGTTAGCACACTATCGGTCTTCACGTCGATGACCTGGTACTTCAGCTCTACGTACTTGCCACCGGTGATGACGTCACTGATTATCTCTGACATACGTGTGACCCGGTTCTAGAAAATGGATGCCGCGAAAATCCTGATTTCTCCCTGCTCGTAACCGAGCACCATGCGGCCCAGCCATTCACCCTCCTTCTTTGTACTCCTGACCCGGTACAGACAGGTCACATGCTGGCCGCGGCGGATCACTCCCAGGTAGTCGTAGTCCGGCGACAGATTGCGGGTGAGCTCACTCCTGGCGAACTGCCTGCCCACCTCGACCTCGTTCAGGCCGCGCAACAGGTCGCGCGAGAAATGCCTGATGAACAGTCCATACTTTCCCTCGTTGGAGTATTTGATCAGGTCATCCCACATCGGATGCGCGACTGCGAGAATTTCTTCGTCGCTGTCGTCGATAATGTTCCTGAACCCTTCATTCTGCCCTGCGGCTTCTGTCGTCATGATCATTTGCCCTGCACGTCATAATTCGGGGTACATCCTGAAATGAAAAAGATCAACATGCGTTGATCTTTCAGACCCCTGCCAGGATATCGAGGGATCCCTGCACGCGTGCGGGATCCCTCGTTCACAGTCCTGTTGAGCCTGGAGCTACTTGTCTTCAACGAGGTGATAACAAGGCGCTTTCTCCATGGTGTACTCACCGGTCTCCGGATCACGACGGGAAACGGTCAGTACGTGCCAGTTATCGTCATCCACCCTCATGTGGTCACCACGGTAGTAGTAACCCGGCCAGCGGGTCTCCTTACGGAACAGCGTGTGGTGGAAGACAGCCTCGGAAGTGAGGTGACGATGCTTGACCTCCCAGGCACGCAGCAGTTCATGGATGTTTTCCGCAGCGATCTTCTCGAGGTCTTCTTCCAGGATCTTCATTTTCTTCAGACCGATGTTAAGCAGCTTGTCATTGGTCATGTAGCTGACGGTCACACCACCGGCGTACTCGTCCATCAACTTCTGCAGGCGATCCAGCGCCTGACGCGGGTTGATGTAGTTCGGGTTGACCGAGCCGGCAGTGATCTCGTTGCGATAGATCCGGTAATGCTCCATCGGCTTGTAGATCTCTTTCCTGCGGCGTTCGATCTGCTCCCGGGAAACAACAATCCCCTCGCCCTTGCCGTCATCGATGTATTTACAGGCGGCTTTCGCTGCCAGGCGACCTTCGGTGAAGGAACCGGAAGAGAATGCGTGCGGCGTGCCGCCGACGGCATCACCGGCACCGAACAGGCCTTCGACGGTGGTCATGCGGTTGTAGCCCCAGAAGTACTCCGGCGGAGACACATCCTCCGGACCGGAACACCAGGCGCCGCAACCGGTCGCATGAGAACCCATGACATACGGCTCGGAGGTGGTCAGCTCCGGGTTCTCGTACTTCGGATCCACGTCGGTGGCGGCCCACAGCACGGCCTGGCCGACGGTCATACCGAGGAAGTTGTGCCAGCCGATCTCTTCGAGATGCGGGTCCTGGAAGGCTTCCATGGTCACCATGTGGATCGGTCCACGGCCAGCATTGACCTCGGAAATAAACGCATGATTACGCAGACAGGTCGGAATCGGACGGTGCGTCAGGTGCGATGCTTCTACATCCAGATATCTCTTCCCAACCATTTCCTCCAGTGCGGGGAACCACTTGGACTCGTACTCTTCGCCATAGGCATTCTGGGTGTAGGTCTTGAGATGCAGAAAGTACGCACCCACCGGGCCGTAACCGTCCTTGAAGCGGGCCAGTACGATGCGGTTCTCCATCTGCGTCATCTTGGCCCCGGCACCGATCAGCAGGCCGTAGGCCGAGCCTGATGACCACGGTGCATACCAGACACGACCGGCACCTTCACCGACCGAGCGTGGTTTGTAGATGTTGGATGCACCGCCGGCACCGACGATGACGGTTTTCGATTTGAAGACGTGGTAGTTACCGGTGCGCACGTTGAAACCGACGGCGCCGGCAACACGGTTCGGTTTGCTTTCGTCCATCAGCAGGTGGGTCACGCAGATACGGTTGAATACCTTGTCAGCCGATTTCTTCGCGGCACCGGCCACCAGCGGCTTGTAGGATTCGCCGTGGATCATGATCTGCCAGCGGCCTTCGCGCAGATGGGCGCCGGTCTTCGGATTGCGCATGATCGGCATGCCCCATTCCTCGAACTGGTGTACCGCCGAGTCGACGTGGCGCGCCATGTCGAACAGCAGGTCTTCACGCACCATGCCCATGAGGTCGATACGCGCATACTTTACGTGATCTTCCGGGTTGTTCTCGCCGAAACGGGTTCCCATGTAGCAGTTGATCGCGTACAGGCCCTGTGCCACGGCGCCGGAACGGTCGATGTTCGCTTTCTCGGCAATGACGATCTTCTTGTCCTGGCCCCAGTAGCGCGCCTCGAAAGCGGCACCGGTACCACCGAGGCCGGCACCTGCGATCAGGACATCGATATTGTCTTCAACAATAGTTTTGTATCCCATTACGAGTAAGCCTCCACTCCTTCCTTCAATTTCAGACCATTGGACTTGAGGGTGTGGATGTCACCGTCGTCCATGCGAATGTATTTGGGTTCGTTGAACAGAAGCTGGCTGTCGCGCTGCTCCCGGGTAGGCGCCGGTACGTCACTGAGCTTGGGAATACAGGTTCCCCAGGGCTTGGTGGTGATGGGCGCCAGCAGCTCCATGTCCTTCTTGCCGTTGCGGAACTTGATGCGCCAGGCGATGACACCTTTCTCCTCATCACGCTTCACGCGTACCGAGTGGCCCAGCGGCGCGAAGTCTGCATAACCACGGACATCAATCGCCTGGTGCGGGCAGGCCTTCACGCAGGAGTAGCACTCCCAGCACATGTTGGGTTCGATGTTGTAGGCACGACGGGTGACCTTGTCGATATGCATGATGTCTGACGGGCAGATATCGACACACTGACCACACCCGTCACAACGAGTCATGTATACAAAAGTTGGCATAATGAATACTCCTTACTTTTGAAAGTCAATTAGTAGTGACGAGGGGCTTCGGCGCTGTAACCGGGTCCCATGTTCGGTGGATTGGTACCCATATATTCCGGGATGTCCGGAAACCTTGCCTGTAAGGCGGGGTCCGTCAGGTCGTAATCATCGGGCAGCCCCTCTCTCGAACCATCTGCCATGATGCATTTCTTCTGGTAAGCCGCAGCAGGCTTGAAAAACATGTGTGCGAACTTGGACCAGAAGACACTGCCGAAGAGCACAGTGCTGCATGCGATGAACAGTACGAAGAACAGCATGTTCAGTACGCCGCCACCCAGGGTGGCCGACCACAGCAAAGCGAATGTGGGCATGGTGATCAGGCCGACGATGAAAATGTCGCCGCGCCCGTTGAAGTTGTACCACTTGACACCTTCAGCGGCGACATCGACGCGGATGAAAAACCAGAACCAGTAACCGCCGAAACACAGCATGAGAGCACCCAGGTGCCAGAGGACGGGCCAGATACCCGCAGCAGCCTCCGTTGCGTGACCGAAAATCAGAATCGCGGTGCTGGCAACAAAAATGACGAAACCGTACATGGTGAACAGGTGTGATATACGGCGGTTGGTCCTTTTGAATTCCGAAGAGGTGAGCACCTCGTTAACGACAGTCTGCATCGCAAACGATGCTTTTTCGCCACCGCTCAGGGTGCGCTTGGCGTTTTTCTGTGCTCTTTTTGCATTTTCGAAAAAGTACCGGGCACTCTGTTTATGCATCATGTCCAGAATAGTTCCGGCAATCACCAGCAGGACCATGAGGATGACGTAACCCTGCATGATGGCCGGCGAAATGAACGTTGAAAGTTCGTAGAAGGGGTTGGTACTCAGCATGTAAACGTCTCCTCGACTGGCCTCAAGCTAGCTACTAAGTAGGAATCATTGTCAGTGTGAAAGTTTGAACTGTAATACGCGGAAATACTAATTTATTGTTGTTAATAGTCCATATATGGAATTTATATAACCAAAGAGGGATAAGCCACCCGGCGCCTGGCTGTGATGGGTACCGTTACCGGTCCCGCACCAGGGGACAGGCTTCTCCAGGTTTTGCCGGGTTACTGTTCGCGCCTGCTGCGGCGTGCATCTGTTCCCGTAGCACAGGCTTGACGGAACCCTATGTTTTAATGAGAAAAATTGTCGATCAAACACCGGTCCGGGCGACACATCGTGGGCATGCTCAGCGGTTCTGTACCGCGATATGCCAGACTGTCTGGGGCGTTTTCGAAACGGCTGACCACTCTACCCCGAAATCCCCGCTTCCTGAAGTTTCTGGCGGGTGGTGAAACCGGTCCTTCGACCGTTCTGTTCCAGCCCCATTTTTTTCCTGGTTTCAGCTGCGGGATACCATGCATGGCCGGTATTGACGGTGTTCCGCCGGCCGCGCAGGGTCGGCAGAAACCCGCGCGGCCATGGCTATCGCCATACCTCATAATTTACTGAATATAAATGATATTTTCTGGCGAGCGCAATCCGCCCCGGTTAGTAGTGTAAGGAAAACAGTGACCTGGTCGATAAGGGTGCCTGCAAGTAAGGATACTTGTTAGGTGCCTGTTTTAACTGCACCGGGTCAAGTAGTCACTCAACGCGTTTTGTTGTTTACGCACAGGTTGTAAGTGCTCCACAGGGAAGTTTGGACTGACTGTTGTTGTGGTTGGTCCATGGCCCGGTGGTGCGAGAACCCTGTTGCGCATGGCGACGAACGGTTGCACCCACAATCCATCCCGACTCCCGGATAGCCGCTGCGAGGCAGGTTGCCTGCCATGGCGTCTGGCCGCGTGGCTGCGGCATCTCCCCCTGTATCTGTCCCGTGTCGCGCTGCTCGCGGTGATGCTGCACGAGCCTGGCTATGCGATCGGTGTCAGCGCCGGTACCGATATCAGCAATACCGCGACGATGGACTACGTGATCGCGGGCGCCGCCGCCAGTGCCGCCAGTAATACCGTCACCTTGCGGGTGGATGAAAAAATCGACGTGAATGTCACCTGGCAGGACGCCGGTAATGTCGGGGTCAGCACCCCCGATACCAGCCAGGTGCTTGCCTACCTGCTGACCAATACCGGCAATGGCAGCGACCGCTATACCCTGACTGTGCACAACAACCCGGGCGGCGATCAGTTCGATCCGGTGTTCGCTGACATCTACCTGGATAGCAACGACAACGGCATTTTCGATCCCGGTGTGGATGTCCTCTACGTTGCCGGCACGAATGACCCCGTGCTCGCCGCCGATGCCTCGCAGGTAATTTTTGTCCGCAACAACATCCCCGGCAGCCTGAATACCGGGGACCTCGGCAACAGCCGGCTGGTCGCCACATCCGGCACGGGCGGCGGCCTGCCCGGTACCGCATTCGCGAATGCCGGTGACAACAATACCGTGGCGGTAATCGGTACCAGCGGCGGCACGGCTGACGATATCGGGGTATACGAGGTCAGCAATGTGGCCGTTGCCCTGCTGAAATCCGCCGTGATTACGGATCCGTCGGGCGGTAACCAACCCGTGCCCGGCGCCACCATAACCTACAGCATCGATGTCACCTTCGCCGGCCCGGGTGTTGCAAGCGGCGTGATGATCAGCGATCCGCTTCCGGTGGACACCACCTACAGTGCCGGCACCCTGACCCTGAATACCGTGCCACTGACCGATGGTGTTGATGCGGATGCCGGCGATTTCAATGGTACCGCACCCAACACCGTTGCCGTGAACCTGGGTGACCTGACCCCGGCATCACCCGTCCAGACCATCATGTTCGAAGTCACCATCAATTAATGAAAGGAGGAAGTATGAAAACACTCACCAGAATCAGCGCCAGCCTGCTGCTCATGATCTTCAGCGGCCAGCTCATGGCCCAGATCGAGGTCTCAGCCATCGCGGAAATCGAGGTTACCGAGGTCAACGCGCAAGGCGAGAAGGTCGTCAAACGCACAGCGGCCAGCAGCGTCGTTCCGGGTACCGAGGTGATTTACACCATCACTGCCAGAAACAGCGGCACGGTCCCGGCGGACCACATCGTCGTGACCAACCCGGTGCCGGAAGAAACCGTGTATGTCGACGGCAGTGCATCGGGTTCCGGCACGGACATCGCGTTTTCGGTTGATGGCGGCAATTCCTACGACAAGGCAGAGAAACTGACCATCGAGGATGCGGACGGAAATCTCCGTGCCGCCAGGGCGGAAGACTACACCCACGTGCGCTGGACACTCCAGTCCAACCTCGGGCCCGACCAGGAAGCGCCGGTGTGGTATCGCGCACGGGTGAAATAAGGGAACGAACCTGATGAGTGCTTCAACGGTTAACACAACACGAAGTAACGCACGCATTCGTGCGTGCCCGTCACAGGTGCCGGATCCGGTTTGCCGGCATGTGCCGGCCCCGGGTACCTGAAACAGTTTGTAACAGCGGCAATGCCGCAAAACTTTTGTAAAGCCAAACCAACGCAAGGAGAAACATCATGCAGTATGTCAACACACGAAGAACCGGCGGCCTGTTACTGGCGTTGGGATTGTTCGCCGGAGGTACGCAAACCGCGCTTGCGGTCGGCACCGTGTCCGGTGCAACCATCAGCAACACCGCGACAGTCGATTACCGGGTGGGTACCAATCCGCGCAGTGCTACGGGAGTGGCGCCGGATATTACGGTGGATAACCGGGTCGACCTGACGGTTGCCAATACCGATGCCGGCAACGATGTGACGGTCAATCCCGGGCAAACTGACCGGATACTGACCTACACCGTGACCAATACGGGTAATACCACGCAGGGCTATCTCCTGTCGGTGGATGTCCAGACCCCCGGTATTGTTGCCAACAACATCCGGATTTACGTCGATACCAACAATGACGGTGTACCCAATGTCGGTGAGCTGTACGCTCCGGGTAGCAATGCGGGCAACCTCGATCCGAATGGTGTCATCGGCACGGATGATGTCATGCAGGTCCTGGTGGTCGCCGATATCCCGGCCGGTGCAGCCAATGGCACCCAGGACGACTTCCGCCTGGTGGCGCAAACCACCAATGCCGGTACTGCCACCGTTACCGTCGCCTCCGCAGCACCGACGAACGGTCTTGACGTTGTCTTCGCCGATGCGGCAGGCACGACCAGCGAGGCCGGACGGGATGGTCGGCACTCTGACGCGGCAACCTATACCGTCCAGAGCGCGGCACTCTCGGCAGCCAAGACCATCTTCTCCACCACGGATGAGTTCGGCAGCGGTTTTGCCATCCCGGGGGCCGATATTGTTTACCAGATCCGGGTAACCAACTCGGGCTCTGCGGCCGTGGATGCCAACACCGTCTCGGTAAAGGACCAGGTACCGGTAAACGGCCAGTTATGCGTTGCCACCGTGGCTGGTGGTTGTACGGCCCCGTCATTTGCTGATGGAACCACCAGCAGTGGCCTGTCAGCCGCGACATTCGAGTATTCGTTCGTTACCGGTGCACTGGCTTGCGATGATGCGAGCTTTATTGGTACCGCAGCGACACCCGATGCGAACGGCTACGACTCGACGGTGACCTGTGTACGTCAGAGACCGACCGGCAGCATGAACGGCTCGGGCGGGTTCTTCGATGTGCTGCTCACGGTTGGTATTCAATAACGTTCACCAGGGGTGAACCCGTTATTAATCGGCAGATAACATACT
>JBATJF010000080.1:0-8429 GCA_049668345.1 Gammaproteobacteria bacterium | reverse complement strand
TTCTGAAGCATGCATTGTGTTCATTAGGCTTTCCGCTGTCTCTGCCTTTGCAACCCGTAAGGCACTACCTGAATACCTGCGGCCGTCGCTTGCATCACGGTGCACATCTGGCCGGCATGGCAATACGGGGACATCCTGCCCTGGCCAGTTTTGTTCATCTGGCTGGGACGGCAGGATTACTCGGCCTGCGGCCTAGCCCTTCGGGCCGCCGCCGCTGCGCGGCGACGTTCTAACACGCTGCGCGTGTTAGTCGAACCTTCAGGTTCTCATCCTGCCGTGTCACTGCCAGCACTCGTCTACTTGGCTGGGACGGCAGGATTCGAACCTGCGAATGCGGGGATCAAAACCCCGTGCCTTACCACTTGGCGACGTCCCAGTAACTTCTTGCACAACCACAGGACCTGTCATGCCATGGTGCGAAACATTCACCCCGCTCGGCAGGATTACTCGGGGCATTCTGCCCCTCGCCCTTCGGGCCGCCGCCGCTGCGCGGCGACGTTCTCTCGCGCTATCGCGCTCGAGTCGAACCTGCGAATGCGGGGATCAAAACCCCGTGCCTTACCGCTTGGCGACGTCCCAGTAATTCAAGCCCGACGCCGGCGCCGTGCCAGGCGGGGCTGCTGTCACTCCATTGCCGTCAGCAAGGGTGAGCGGTTCACTCCCCGGGCAACGAAGCTGTCCCAGTGTTCCGGTACGCGCGCCGCCACTGCCCGTGCATCCGTCTCGGTCGCAAAGGCCGCAAACACGCATCCGCCGCTGCCAGTCATGCGTGCAGGGGAGAATGCATTCAGCCAATCGAGTGCCGCCGCCACTTCCGGATACCTGTCACGCACAACCGCTTCGCAGTCGTTGCGGGTACTGCCCGAAAGAAGGTCGGCTATTGTCTGTCGGGGCGTGTCCCGTGTCAATTCCGCGTCGGAAAAAACAGTGGCCGTTGATATGCTTACAGCAGGATTCAGCACCAGGTACCAGGACTCCGGCGGTTGTGCCGGGGTCAGCAGCTCACCCACGCCCTCGGCCAGCGCCGCATGGCCGTGCACGAACACCGGAACATCGGCACCAAGCTGCAGCCCAAGTTCGGCTAACACACTGATATCCAAGCCCAGCTTCCAGAGCCGGTTGAGTACCAGCAGGGTGGTGGCGGCATCCGAGCTGCCGCCACCCAGGCCGCCGCCGGCGGGGATGCGCTTGTCTATATACACGGTTACCCCGGCCCCGGTGCCGGTCGTGGACTGCAGCAGGCGCGCCGCCCGGGTGCAGAGTTCATCCGCCTCCGCCACGCCGGCCGGCCCGCCGACCCGCCGGACCACGCCATCCGCGCGCCGCTCGAAATACAGCCAGTCGGCCAGGGTCAGAAACTGGAACAGGGTCTGCAGGTCGTGATAGCCATCCGCGCGGCGCCCGGTGATATGCAGAAACAGGTTGAGCTTGGCCGGCGCCGGCCAGGGACCGCTGGCGCTTGCCGGAACGGCCAGCGGGCTCATTGCACCGGGTCCGGCGGCGGGTCGAGCTGCCACTGGTCGATGACCAGGCGTACCACCACGTCATCGTGCACCAGGTTCAGCTTCGCCGGCCAGTCGCTGCCGGCAATGGTCCGGTAGCGCTGGTAGGTGATCACCCAGCCGGATTGCACCAGCTGCTGCAGGCGTCCCTGCGGGTCCAGCGTGACCCGGACCGCGCCATCGGGCGCCGACAGGCCGCGCACCCAGTAGTGCAACCCGGCCACCGGAATGTCCCAGCCGGTCACTTGTGAGAACAGTACATCCACGTCGTGTGCCGTGTGTATGCGGGCATTGCTGTCGATGAGGGTTACGCCGCTGGGATCGCCGGTCAGCTGCAGGGCACCCTGCCCGAGCGGCCCGGTCACCTGCAGGCGGTAATGATCCGCCCGGTTCTCCCAGTCCAGCCCGGCGTGCCAGCCCTGCTCACCCTGGGTCAGCGAAATGCGGCCATTGAATTTCCAGTCCTTGACGGTCGCCGGGGTTGCAGCACCGGGCATGGTCTCCGGTACCGGCAGCGCGGCGCAGCCGGACAACAGCAGGATCAGCAGGAGCTCGCCGAGGCGCTTCACGGCTTGAGGCGATCGAGGACTTCCAGCAGCACAGCGTTGTCCGGCCCGGCCTGACGCGCGAGTTCAAACACGCGGCGTGCCTCGTCGCGCTCGCCGCTCATCCACAGCACCTCGCCCAGGTGCGCGCCGATCTCGCTGTCCTGGTTCTTTTCCCAGGCCTGCTCCAGGTAATAGCGCGCCTTTTCCAGGTCGCCGAGCCGGTAATGCACCCAGCCCATGCTGTCGATGATGGCCGGATCATCCGGTTTCTGCAGGAATGCCTTGCTGATATAGGCGAGCGCTTCTTCATAACGGTCGGTCCGGTCCGCCAGCGTATAGCCCAGCGCGTTCAGCGTACGCACATCGTCGGGCTTGGCGGCCAGGATCTTCTTCAGATCGGACTCGGCCTCGCTGATCCGGCCCAGTTGCTCGGCCGTCAGCGCCCGGGAATACAGCAGGTCGTCGTTGTCCGGGCTGTAGGCCAGCGCATCGCTGTACAGTGTATAGGCCATGTCATGCAGACCGGCATCCGTCAGCACCTGTCCTTCGATGATGTAGTAGTTGACTGCCTGTTCCGGGTTTTTCTGGCGCAGGACGCGCATGTGATCCTGCATGCGTGCGATGTCGCCGTTCTCAACCATGATGGCGGCGGCGCGCAACAGGGCCTGGCTCCAGTAGTCACCGGAATCGACCTTGAGATACCAGTCGAGCGCCGTGTCGCTGTTGCCCTGCTCGTACTCGGCGTAACCGAGATAGTAGTACGCGTTCTGGTCGTCGGGGGTCTGTTTCAGCAGCTGCTTGAGGTGTTTCTCACCCGCCTTGTACTGCCTGGTTTCCAGTTCCAGCAGCGCCAGCGAGTACAGGCCGCCCGCATATTCGGGGTCGATCCTGACCACCCTGGCGAACTGCTGTTTCGCGCCCTCCAGGTCGTCGGCATCCAGCAGCATGCGGCCATAGGCAAACAGCAGGTCGGTGTCGTTCGGGTGCTGCGCCACCGCATCCTGCAGCATGCGGGTTGCCTCGGCATTGCGCTCCATGCGTACCAGCACCTGCGCCTTGAGGATGACAGCGGTCGTCAGGCCCGGCGCAAGCACCAGCGCCCTGTCTGCAGCGGCCAGCGCGGTATCGAGCTGCTCGGCCACCACCGCCATGCGGCACAGGGACATCCAGGCGAAGGCATTGTCCGGGTAACGGTCAACCAGCTGCTGCGTGGCCTTGAGCGCCGCCTGCCGGTCCGTGTGACGGGCAAGGATGGCCGTGGCCATGCGGAAGCCATCTTCCGGATCGTCGGAAACACTCAGCAGGTAATCCAGCTGGTTCACGACCTCCTCCAGGTCGCCGGTCTGCAGCGCGAGCGCGGTCAGCGATTTGCGCGCATCGAGGTTTGTACTGTCCAGGGCGACCCAGCGGCGCGCCGCCACCAGGGCAATGGCGTACTCGCGGGCAAAGCTGGCAACCTGCACGGCGCGTTCCGCGACGCGCGGGTCGTCGGCCGCTTCCGCCGCCTCCAGGTAGCGCGATACGGAGACATCGAAGTCGCCGCGCTGGCCGGCGATTTCGGCCAGCAGGATGTCGTACATCAGGTCATCGGTCAGCGGCTGGACTGCACCGGCAGCGGGCTCGCCGCCGGACGATGGCACGGCCTCCGGCACTGCCACCGGGACCGGCAGGTCGGACCGGGCCGGCTCGTTATTGCGATCACCGGAGACGGCGCAGGATGACATCAGGGCTGCCAGCACCAGGGCCAGCTGGGTACGGTACAACATTCCGAAAAATCCGGTCATAGTGTTCTCCATCCGCGCCATTCTATCAGTCTCCCGGTTAACCTGTCAGGAAACACGTGTATTATTCAGCAGTTCCGCCCAGGCAAGCCTGGCTGCAATCGGCCGGGGCGGGTGGCCAGGTGCCTGCCAGATGGACAACGAAACAGTCCGTTGGTTGTATCTCCCGGATGAAATGCTCAGGATGCGACCCTGCTTGTATATACTGATTCCGCCATGCAGAATTTTGCGTTCACTGCGGATTTTTCTTGAATTGACATGTACCTGACTGTTCTTGGTATCAATCACCGGACCGCGCCCGTGGAAATCCGCGGGCAGGTCGCCTTCCCGCCCGAGCAAATCGAGCGGGCGCTGGGTGAGCTGCGCACGCTGGATGGTGTTCACGAAGCCGCCATCCTGTCCACCTGCAACCGCACCGAGCTTTACTGCGCGCGAGAGGACGCCTCCCCGGACGTACTGGCCGACTGGCTGTGCCGCTTCCACGAGCTCGAGGCCAACAGCCTGCAGCCGCATATCTATACCTACCAGGAAGAGGACGCTGTGCGTCACGTGCTGCGCGTTGCCGCCGGCCTGGATTCCATGATCCTCGGCGAGCCGCAGATCCTCGGCCAGATGAAGACATCTTACCAGCAGGCGCTGCAATCCGGCAGCATCGACACCCTGGTCAACCGGCTGTTCCAGCATACGTTCCTGGTCGCCAAGCAGGTCCGCACCGATACCGCGATCGGTGCGAGCCCGGTATCGGTCGCGTTTGCCGCGGTCAGCCTGGCCCGGCAGATCTTCGGCAGCCTGGAGAGCCATTGCGCCCTGCTGCTCGGCGCCGGCGAGACCATCGAGCTGGCCGCGCGCCACCTGCACGAACGCGGCATCAGCAAGCTCATCGTCGCCAACCGCACCATCAGTCGCGCGCATGACCTGGCCGCGCAATTCAACGGCTATGGCATCGGCCTGGACGAGATCCCCGCGCACCTCGCGGAAGCGGACATCGTGATTTCCTCTACCGGCAGCCCGGTCGCGCTGATCGACAGGGCCATGGTCGAGCAGGCCCTGAAGATGCGCAGGCACCGGCCCGTACTGATGGTCGACATCGCCGTGCCGCCGGACATCAGCGGCGACATCGCCGAACTGGATGATGTCTATCTGTACACCATCGACGACCTGAAACAGGTCATCGAGGACAACATGCGCTCGCGCCAGGAGGCCGCGCAACAGGCCGAGGACATCATCGACACCCAGGTCGCGCATTTCATGTCCTGGGTGCGCGCGCTGGATGCCATTCCCACCCTCTGCAACTACCGCGATCATGCACAGGCCCAGGCCGACGCCGAACTGGACAAGGCCCTGCACCAGCTCGCCAACGGCGTGCCACCGGCGGAAGCGATGGAAGCACTGACCCGCAACCTGGTCAGGAAGCTCACCCACGACCCGACCGTGAACCTGCGTACGGCCGTCGCCGAGGGCCGCACCGACCTGCTCGAAGCCGTCTGCACGCTGTTCAACCTGAACAGAAAATAACCATGCAAGCCAGCATCATCCGCAAACTCGAGCACATCGAGGAACGCCATCACGAGGTCAGCGCCCTGCTCTCCGATGCCGACACCATCGCCAACCAGGACAGTTATCGCAAGCTGATGCAGGAATATGCGCAGCTCGGCCCGGTGGTGGAAACCTTCGCCGCCTGGCAGCGGGCGAACCGCGACCTGGCCTCGGCACAGGACATGCTGAAGGATCCCGACCCGGACATGCAGGGCATGGCGGAGGATGAATTCGCGCACGCCCAGCAACGCATGGCGTCACTGGAGACGGAACTGCAGAAGCTGCTGCTGCCGAAAGACCCGCACGACGATAACAATATCTTTCTCGAGATCCGCGCCGGCACCGGTGGTGACGAGGCCGCCATCTTCGCCGGTGACCTGTTCCGCATGTACTCGCGTTACGCGGAACTCAACAGGTGGCAGGTCGAGGTGCTCAGCGAGAGCCCGGGCGAACACGGCGGCTACAATAAAATCATCGCGCGCATCATCGGCCACGGCGCCTACTCGCGGTTGAAATTCGAGTCCGGTGCGCACCGCGTGCAGCGCGTGCCGGAAACAGAGTCGCAGGGACGCATCCACACCTCGGCCGCGACCGTGGCCATCATGCCCGAGGCCGAGGAGATCGACAGCATCGATATCAATCCGGCCGACCTCAAAGTGGACACCTTCCGCGCTTCGGGCGCCGGCGGCCAGCACGTCAACAAGACCGATTCGGCCATCCGCATCACGCACCTGCCGAGCGGCATCGTGGTGGAATGCCAGGACGAACGCTCGCAACACAAGAACCGCGCCCGCGCGCTGTCGCTGCTGTCCGCAAAGCTGCTGAGTGTCGAACAGGAAAAGCAGAAGGCGCATGAAACCGAGACACGCCGCCTGCTGGTCGGCAGCGGTGACCGCTCCGAGCGCATCCGCACCTACAACTTCCCGCAGGGACGCATGACCGACCACCGTATCAACCTGACCGTCTACAAGCTCGACGACTTCATGGCCGGCAACCTCGACCTGGCGATCGAGCCGCTGATCAACGAATACCAGGCCGACCTGCTCAGCGCACTGAATGAGCAACAGCACTGAAACACGCACCATCGCGCAACTGCTCACGCACGCCACGCAACAGCTCGACACGACATCGGCACGGCTCGATGCCGAAGTCTTGCTGGCCCATGCACTCGACAAGTCGCGCAGTCACCTGCACGCCTGGCCGGACAGGGTGCCCGCACCTGACCAGCAGACACGCTTCGCGGCCCTGCTGAAACGCCGTATCAGCGGCGAGCCGGTCGCCTACCTGACCGGGCAGCGCGAATTCTGGTCGCTGGCGCTCATGGTCACCCGGGACACCCTGATCCCGCGCCCGGAGACCGAGACCCTGGTGGCACAGGCCCTGTCCGTGTTTGCTCGCGACAGCCGGATCGACATCGCCGACCTCGGTACCGGCAGCGGCGCCATCGCCCTGGCCATCGCGAGCGAACGACCCAGGGCCCGCATCCTGGCAACGGACCACTCGGAGTCCGCGCTCGCCATCGCGCGCGCCAATGCGCAGCGGCTCGGCATCGGCAATGTCGAGTTCGTGGCCGGCGACTGGTGCGATGCACTGGGCGAGCGTCAGTTCGATTTGCTGCTCAGCAACCCGCCCTATATCGCGGCACAGGACCGCCATCTGGCCGAGGGCGATGTGCGCTTCGAACCGCGCAGCGCGCTGGCTGCCGGCAGCGACGGCATGTCGGCGCTGTCGACCATTGCATCCTGTGCACGGCAACACCTGCGCACTGGCGGCTGGCTGATGCTGGAACACGGCTATGACCAGCAGACGGCGGTCATGCGGCTGCTGCAGTCACTCGGCTATCGTGATGTTGCCGACTATCCGGACGATGCCGGGCTCAGCCGGGTCGTTTGCGGCACCTGGCACCAGCCATGAATGCAGGGACGGGCCTTGCTATTTACCTGCGGCGGGTTAGGATTAGGGTAGTTCTGACAGATTCGTCATTGCGAGCAACATCGTGACGAAGCAATCTCCTGCTAATACTCCTCAAATCAGTCGATTGCTTCATGGGCCACACGCGATTACGAGGACTCACAATCTCAACAGGGGGCTTGCGAGGCGGTGATCGAGAAACTGAAAAAACGCTCCATACAGCTCACGGACAGCGCGGATGAGCCGGCCGCCATCGAGTCTGCGGCCGGACTGCTGCGCGAGGTGAAAGGCGTGCTGCACGTGCGCATCGCCGGGGCAAACCGGCTGGTGGTCAGTTACAACGTGCGCTGCATCACCCTGCAGGTCATCGAGGCCCTGTTGACCGAGTTCGGCTACCAGCTGCGTACCAGTTTCTTCCGCCGCACCCTGCGCGGCCTGTGCTACTACCTCGAAGATATCGAATGCGCCAGTGCCAGGCACGACCAGGCCGATTGCACCCGCGAGGCATTTATCAACCGTTATCTCGACCGCCCGCACGGCTGCCGCGATCACCGGCCCGAATACCTGCGTCGCTATCTCTGATCTCGATCGGGCACGACAACAACACCAGACCTGCCTGCGGCTGTAGCAAACAAGCTGGATGCGCCGGCATCCATTCGACCGGACGGCGCCAGATCCCGAACCAGTGACACTACCGCAAGATTGTGCATCTTGTGTATTCAAGACGGTTGAACTGGCAACGGCTAAACGAGAAAGTACGACCCTGACCGGTCATCCAGCGCAACCTACTGAATGACTTGAAAGTGCTGGAAGCGGTCGTTCCCGGCATGTGGCGATTGAGATTATTCGATCCGTTTCAGCATTTTTAGGTTAATGTCAAAATATCGGGAAAGCACTGCAAACAGGACACACATCTTGCATGGCGGGTTACCGCCTGCGCGGGGGAGAACAGCAATAATCGTTGTATCAACCGGGGCAATCTTGACAGATTAGGCAGGTTTTCATCTAACGGGGTATGGCTCGATTGATTTGGCGAAAAACCGGCGGAACAATCGAGTCCGGTTCAATTGACTCACACAATCAATCGGCTTTAATTATCTAGTTTGGCGACACAATAGCACTATGAACAAGGAAAACATGCGCTGGCAGGA
>JBATJF010000079.1:0-10970 GCA_049668345.1 Gammaproteobacteria bacterium | reverse complement strand
GCCTGGCGCATGCCACCTGGGGCGCGCAGAACAGCGGCTGTGCCGGCGACATGGGCATGACGACAGTGCCGTTCGGCCAGGGCGCAACCGGCAGCTACACTGCCACGGTCACCACCCCGGGGGGGGCAACCACGGCCTATCCCAGCCTGGCAGCCGACCAGGATGCCTGGTTTCGCAGTGACGACATCACCAATAACAACGGCACTGCTATCACCCTCCATCTGCGCAGGGAGTCCGGCAACCTGGAATATGCCGTGGTGCGCTTCGACCTCTCGTCCCTGTCGGCCGGGGCACAGATCAACTCCGCGACGGCCCGCTTCTATGTCAAGGCGACAAAAGGACATCCGCAAGGGCCGGTCAGCGTGCACCGGGTGACGGCGGACTGGACCGAGACTGGCGCGACCTGGGAGACAATGGGCGACAAATTCGACAGCACGCTGCTGAACACCATCCCGGCCCAACCCGCCGCCGGGGGCGTCTGGGTAGAGGTCAATCTCACCGCCCAGGTGCAGGCCTGGGTGAATGGCGGCCAGCCCAATTACGGCATCATGCTGATCCCGAGCGGTGAGGGCACTCACGCCGAGTACATCAGTCGCGAGGGATCGGTCGGCGAGCAACCCCGTCTGGAGGTAATCGTGGGTACCGGCCCGGCCTCGCCCATGACCATCACGGCCACCGGCACGCTGAGCGGCAACCCCAGCCCGGCCAGTGACATCACGCGCACCCGGACACGGACTGATCTGCCGGCCTTCCAGCCGCCGGGGAATGTGGCCCTGCAGCTCGGCACAGACCCCGGCGAAGATACGTTGCTGGACTCGTTCTATGACATACGCAACTATGGCGGTGCCAGCTATCTGCAGGTGCATGATAACGGGTCGGACTGGCAGCAATACCCTCTGATCCGTTTCGATCTTGCCCGGCTGCCGCGGGGTGCCGCTGTGCGCTCTGCCCGGCTCGAGCTGCGACTGTTGAACGTCAACGGGCCGGGCAAGGCCACCATCCACCAGGTCACGCGTAGCTGGGTAGAAGGCAGCAAAAGCGGCGGTGGCATAGCAGACGGTGCCACGTGGCTCACACGTGACGGCACCAGCCCCTGGACGTCGGCAGGCGGGGATATCAACACGCCGGTGGTTGCCGAGACCGCCATCAACGGTGGAGAGACATGGGTCAGCTGGGAGATTGCCCCGCTGGTGGAACGCTGGCTCACCGGCGAACCGAACCATGGATTGCTCATCAAGCCGGACAGCGCACTGGATCAGGCCAAGTTTTCCTCCAGGGAAGACTCCAATGTCGGCGTGGCTCCGAAGCTGACGATCACCTACGCCTGCGAATGCGGCAGTCCCTGCCTGGCGCCGCAGGGCAGCGGCACGGTGATGATGGTGGTGATCAACCCGACGACGCTGGTCCCGGCAGATGCCTATAAGAAGGTGCTGTTCGAATCCTGGGGCTACACGGTGAATATCATTGGCGAAAATTCGAACGCGGCGGCCTACGCTACCGCTGCCGCCAGCAATGACGTCTTCTATATCTCGGAGACGGTCAATTCAAGCCAGGTGGGCACCCGCATCAAGGATGTGCCCATCGGCGTGGTCAGCGAGGACGGCAATTACAACGCCGATCTCGGTTTCGCTACGGGCTCGGGGCACACGGTCGGGTCTACTCTCAATGTCACAGACACCAGCCACTACATCACCGCGCTGTTTCCGACCGGGCAACTGGATATTTACGACGCCGCCATGGAACAGCTGACCGTGTCGGGCACCGCGGCCCCGGGGCTGCAGCCACTCGCGGACAGCGGTGGTGCCAGCTCACTGGTAGTACTGGACAAGGGGGCCGACATGGCCGGCGGGGGCACGGCCGCCGGCAGCCGGGTGATGCTGCCGCTGGGCCGTGTGGGAAAATTCAACTGGGACTACCTCAACGGCAACGGCCGGCTGCTGGTGCAGCGCGCGCTGCAGTGGGGCACCGGCAATATCGGCGAGCCACCAAAGAACCTCCTGCTGGTGGTCGTAAACCCGGGCAGTCTCACCACGCAGGAAGCCGCCAAGAAGACCCTGATCGAGTCATGGGGCTACACCGTGTCCCTGATTGACGAGGCCGACAGCCAGGCGAATTATAATGCTGCGCTTGCGGCCAATGACGTGGTGTATATCACCGAAGACGTCGCTTCGGGCACGCTTGGTACCAAGCTGGTGAATGCCACTATCGGCGTCGTGACCGAGGAGGACAACCTGTCCGATGAATTCGGATTGTCGGACAGTATCCACTGGGGCTCGGGGACCGTCCTGAAGATCGAGGGTACACACTACATTACCGAGACCCTGCCACCCGGAAACCTGACGATTCTCACGGCGTCAGAGTCACTGGCGGATCTGACCGGCAGCCTGGCCCCTGCACTCCAGATTCATGGTGTCAGCACGGCCGGGCCGGCGCTGGTTTCGGTGGAGGCCGGTGCGGATGTGATTGCCGGGCGCACGGCTGCTGGCCGGCGCGTACAACTGCCCTGGGGCGGCGATAACTTCGATGTGAATCACCTCAACGCCGATGGCCTGACGCTTATGAAGCGCGCCATCGAGTGGGGGGCAGGTGCGGGAACAGGTGGACCCACGGGTCCCGTTGCGCACTGGAAGCTGGATGATGGTACCGGGACCACGGCAGTGGATTCCGTAGGCGGTCATGACGGGACGCTGCTCAACGGACCGGCTTGGGTGGGCGGCCAAATCGGGGATGCACTCCATTTTGACGGCAGCAACGATCGGGTTGATGCGGGCACGTTCGATGTCAACGGCAGTGGCCTGACCCTGATGGGCTGGTTCAATGCCGATGCCCTTCCGGCTACCACCGATCCACGAATCATCTCCAAGGCCAGCAGCACGGCGGAGGCAGACGCCTGGTGGCAACTGAGCATACTGACCACCGGGACCACCCGAAATATTCGCTTACGGACCAAGGCGGGCGGAACCACTTCGACGCTAATCGACTCGAGCACCAACTTGGGTGCCGGCGCATGGTACTTCGCGGTGGGAACTTACGATGCTGCGACGGGTGAGATGAAGCTCTACCTGAATGGCATCGAGGTTGCGAGCCAATCGCATCCGGTTGGGGGGGCGATCGATACCAATGCTGCGGTACCGGTTGCAATTGGCGCGAACGGTTCCGCTGAAGAGTTTTTCGACGGCACATTGGATGACGTTCGTGTCTATGACAGGGCCTTGAGCGTCAGCGAAATTGCGACGCTATACACGGCCGGCGGTGGTGGTGGCGGCGGGGGCAGCCCCACCATCGTCGAGGTGCGGGTCGCGACAGGTAACGACGATGCCGAGGAGCGGGTCAGCAGTGGCAATATCGATCTCACCAGTAGTGACCTCGAGCTGATCTCGGATGGTGGCAATGCGCAGCTCGTGGGCATGCGCTTTACCGGTGTTGCGGTTCCCAATGGTGCGACTATCAGTAATGCCTGGATCCAGTTCAAGGTCGACGAAACCAACACGGGTGCGACAAACGTCAACATCCAGGGTGAGACGAGCGACAGTGCGCTGCAGTTCACGACCACCAACTCCAACATTTCCTCGCGCGGCAGGACCACGGCCTCGATCCCGTGGGCGCCGGTTTCCTGGACCACCGTGGGTGAGGCAGGCCCCGACCAGCGGACACCGGATATCAGCGCGGTGATTCAGGAGATTGTCAACCGACCGGGCTGGGCCAGTGGGAATGACATGGTAATGATCATCACCGGTTCCGGTGAACGCACGGCAGAGTCCTACAATGGCGACGCCGCAGGCGCGCCCCTGTTGCATATCGAGTACTAGATTGGGTGGGGGTCTGGGGTCGGACCTCCCAAACATACTGATAAGTAATCAGTTAAGGCAATAGAAAGCCTCGTTTCCCGGCTTAGACCGTACTTTTCGGGCAGCTTTTTGGGCTAATAACAGGTCGGAGGCCTGTCGGTGCGTGGAACGCGCCCTACGTCCCATGGACCATCTACGGATCGTCTGTTTGGTAGGGTGCGCTTTGTGCACCGTGGGGCCGGCACCGTGTAGGAGTTTTTATTTGGTGCGTGGAACGCACCCTACGATGCCGGGGGCATTACCGCATCAGCCTGGTTTTCTGCGTACGGGAATGGCGATTCTCAACCGGGGATGATCACTGGTTATGTAACTTCTCCTGCAGCCACACCTTGATCAGTGATTGATAGGGCACGTCGCGTGCATTTGCCGCGGCCTTGATCGAATCCAGCAGATGCTGGGGAAGACGAAGGGAGATTGTTTTGGTCGTCGGCTTCAGATTGGGCATGACAACCGACTGTGCCTTGTTCCAGTCGACATACTCCGAGGAATCGTGCTGTTCCCAGAATTTACGTTCTTCGTCTTCGCTGGCGAATTTCGGTACGGATTTAAGTCGCTTTTTCATAAATGAGACGCTCCTTACGATGCATATCCCTGGCCGAGATTACCCGGATCTTTCCCCCTTTTTGGCGCATAGTAAAAGTTATATGCAGTAGCCGGGAGTCATCAGTTTTTCCCAGGGAGTGGAAGCGCGGTTCCTGGCTGCTGTGTCCGGCATCGTCAAGCACCAGTAACGGGACATTGAAGAAAACCTGTTCCGCTTCCGCCATGGAAACGCCGTGCTTCTCGTTTTTTCGAGTGTTTCCCTCGTTCCAGTCAAAGCCTGTGATCTTCGTCCAGTCGATCATCAGCGTATATTATTGACATATACATATTGGGGCAAGCTGCCAGAGCGGCGGAGTGGGGTCGGACCTCCCAAATATATTGATACTGGGTAGACATGCCGGGTCGGACCTTCCTAATATCCTGATTAGTAATCAATTATTCCGATAAAAAGCCACGCTTCTAGGCTTAGAGCGTACTTTTCAGTTAGCTTTTAGGGCGTATAAGTGCTCGGTTCCTCCCGCAAGCATAATAAATCTTTTTCTCCCTCAACCACCCGCCCTGGGTGACTGGGCTTCAGTTCGCGTTTAATAGCATCCAGGTAGTCGCGCTGCCCAACGGCGATACTCATCGTCCACACCGGGTCGCGCTCCAGATTGCCCTTCGCAAGCGCCAGTTCCACCCACGTGCGCAGTCCGTCGCGCAAACTATCCGCATCGACAAAACCCAGTAATGCGGAAAGTGCTGCCACATCGATGCAGCGATAGCGTTTCGGCAGCGACTGGATTTCTTTGTACCCCGCATGCGCCCAGTCCGCTGGATGTGCAACCACTCCGGCCCGGACCATGTTCAGGTCGATGTAGACTATACACCGCGCCAGATGTCCGTCCGACTGCACGGCGGTTGCATGGTAGCGATCCTCCCAATAGGCGCCTTTGCGTGCCTTCCGCCGATTGAACTGTTGTGCCACCCGTCCGGAAATCAACTGCATGCTGCGCGCGATCTCTCCGCGCCCCGTGTCCTTGACCAGCAAATGGACATGGTTCGACGTCACGACATAATTCAGCACGCACAGGTCAAAGCGCCTGCGTGCCTGATACAGCCAGTACACCCAGGCTCTACGGTCCTTCGCAAACTTGAGCAGGAACTGCTGCTTGTGGCAGCGATGCGTGATGTGCCAGACATGGCCGGACAGAAAATACCGATGTGCGCGGGGCATCAGCTTCCTCCTTGAAGCTACGTTTTCGGTCCTGAAAACGACGTATAAGGCCCATACCATAGCAAAATATGAACACTTATTGCTTGAGGATCAGTCTGATAAAGAGGTCCGACCCTGTCGCTACTGTCAAGGGCTTGCCCGCACGGCCGAAAAACAGGAAAGGGAGATTGCTGATGGAACAGCCGACCAATAGCCTCTGGGAACAAGTCACCGCGAACGCGCAGCTGCTGACGCTGCCGGCAGTCTATCTGCGCCTGAAGGCAGTGCTGGACGATCCCGATTATGCCGTCTCCGATGTCGAGGGGGCCATCAGCTCGGATCCTGCCATCGCCACACGGCTGCTGCGCCAGGCCAACAGCCCCTATTTTGGCTTTGCCTCCAAGATCGAAACCATCTCGCGCGCCGTCGGCCTGCTTGGTTCGCAGCAGGTGCACGATCTGGTGCTGGCCACCTCGGTGGCGCAGACCTTTTCCGGCATTTCCATCGAGGTGATGGACATGCATGCCTTCTGGACGCGCAGCGTCTACTGTGCCGTGGCCGCGCGTCTGCTGGCGGTGAATTGCAACATACTGGAGAGCGAGCGGCTGTTCGTCGCCGGCCTGCTGCGGGATATCGGGCACCTGGTCATGTACCAGTCGATCCCGGACGAATCGAAGGCGGCACTGCTGCGTGCCCGGGAGGATGGCCGCTCACTGTACGAGGTGGAGCGTGAGGTGGTCGGCTTCGATTATGCGCAACTGGGTGGAGCGTTGCTGAAACAGTGGGGGCTCCCCGGGGGCCTGTGGGAGCCGGTGCAGATGCACATTACGCCCGGGCAGG
The DNA here is from genome assembly GCA_049668345.1 of Gammaproteobacteria bacterium. Lineage (GTDB taxonomy): Bacteria > Pseudomonadota > Gammaproteobacteria > UBA9214 > UBA9214 > UBA9214. Next base: position 4,544 of record JBATJF010000079.1, on the reverse strand, counting down.
CGACCGACTATGCGCTGGAAACCTCAATCGTGCATATCGCCGGGGTGCTCAGCGATGTGGGTCAGACCGGCGAGGACGAGCGCGACGCGTTCGTGTCGCTGGTGCATCCGTCCGTCTGGCAGGCCACCGGCCTGACGCCCGGGCAGTGCGCGGCGATCCAGGACGAGGTCGAAAGCCAGCTTGATGGTGTGATGTACCTGATCTTCCCCGGCTCCAAAACCGTGCATGCCGGTTCACGGCTTGCGATGTAACTGCCGGTCGGTGCGTGGAACGCACCCTACGTTACTGTCTGCCCGGGTAGGGTGCACTTGGTGCACCGTGAATCCTGCGCCATGCCCGGCGTATAGCGGTGCGTAAAACGCACCCTACGTGTCGAGCCTATCACCTGCGTGCTGTCTCCTCGGGTAGGGTGCACTTTGTGCACCGTGAAACCTGTACCTTGCCCGACGTGTGTCGGTGCGTAAAACGCACCCTACGTGACGGGGGCAGTTCCGCTGCGTAACACCCACCCTGCGATCGATGAAAAAGGTCGACCCTGTCTCAGATCAAGAATGCCGCAATAAGGCCGCTAACAGGCTGAGGACAGGCGTATCAATCACCGCACCTGGTGCGTAACAAGACGAAAAACGAGCATGATCAAGGAATTGCAGGACGCATGGCGGGCCTCCGGCTTCAGTTCCGGGGAGGTGGCGCTGTTTGCGCGCAATGCGATGCTGGAAGAGACCCGGCGTGGCCTGGTGCTCCTGGGTGTCGTGTTGTTGTGCATCTTCAGTGCCAGCGCGATGCTGTTTTATCTCTTCGGATTCGCGCACTCCACCATCTATACCACTGGCCTGCTGGCCTTGCTGTCCGCCCATATCATGGTATCGGCACGTGCCGCCCGCGATGCGGCCGCACTGTACATGCTCGGCACCACCCTGTTGATGATCAGCGGCACGGCGTTCGTGCTGCTGGCGCACAAGACCGGTGATTTCAACCAGGTGCTGTTTGCCAGTGTGGCGCTGCTGTTCATGGTGGCACCGCTGGTGCCGTGGGGCCTGCGCGAGGCCGTGCTGGTCACCGTGCTGATTTACCTTACCTTTACCGTTTCCACGCTGACGTCCTACGAACGTTTTGACAGTGAATCGTTGTGGTCACTGCAGTTCATCATGCTCAGTGCCGGCCTGATCAGTTTGTTGCTGGTGATGCGCAACACGACCATTCGCAAGGCCGACCTGCAAACGCGCTTTGACCTGGAGCAGAGCAACCGCAAGATACTGCACCTGTCCAACAAGGACCCGCTGACCGGGGCCTGGAACCGGCGCTTCCTGAAGAACGTGTTCGAGGCGAAGACGCAGGCATGGCATGCCGATGGCAAGGATTTTCATTTCGCCTATCTCGACCTGGACAACTTCAAGCCTATCAATGATAACTGCGGACATGATTTTGGCGACGAGGTGCTGCGTTGCGTCAGTCAGCACTTCACCGCGGCCCTGGGTGACGATGGTTACCTGGTGCGCATGGGTGGCGATGAGTTTGCCCTGTTGTACACCAGCTATGAACCCGAGCAGCAGATTACCAACTGCCTGCAAAAAATCCGGGCGGCTATCCGCTCGCCGGGCCAGTGCAAGTCGATGGCCATTGGCATGAGCGTCGGGCTGGCCAGCGTACCGGTGGGGGTCGAGCTCTCCCAGGAGGCCATCTACCGGGAGGCCGATGAGGCCCTGTATGCCGCCAAGGCGCGCAAGGGGCAATACCGGGACACGGCAAACGTCGTCAGTCGTGTGCTGGATGGGTCGGAACGGTCACAAACCGTCGCCTGAGTCCTGCTGAATCGTGTGGTGCGTAAAACGCACCCTCCATCCTGGCAGGAGCGCAAACACGTCCCTGGTTCCAGGTAGGGTGCACTCCGTGCACCATTTTGCGGTGCGTGGAACGCACCCTACGTCCAGGTCGGGACGCAAACGCGCCCCCGGATCCAGATAGGGTGCACTCGGTGCACAGTTATGCGGTGCGTGGGACGCACCCTACGTTTTCGTTACTCGGTGCGTAGAACGCACCCTACGTTTCCATTAATTTTAGTGCGTGGAACGCACCCTACGGTTTCGTTTTACGATGTGCAGAGCGTACCCGGCATCGGCACGTCACACCTCGCGCCTGCCCCTTGGCCCGGCTCAAGAATCGAGCGGTTCGGCCGATCATGTGTCAATAGAAATTTTATTCAAGACAGACACCTACGATGAACTTTCGGGGTTCAGGGGAAGCTCGCGGAATGGGCGCACTGGCTGCAGTCCTGCAACGTTTTCAACCGGGCGCCAATGCCAGGCGCATCGGCTGCATTGGTATGGAGTGCGCGCTGAATGCGGTGCACCTGGTGCAGCTGGCCGCAGACAGCCAGGGCGCGATCACCGTGCATGCCATGGCCTCGCAGCCCTACCCCTGCCCGCGTGACGAGCTGTTCGCCTCGCCACGGCAATTCCGCGCGCTGGTGCGTACAGCGCTGGCGCAGGGCAATTTCCGCGGACGCGCAATTGTCACCACCCTGCCATCCACCGATGTGAACATCATGCCGGTCTCGTACCACGTCGCCGAGGGCGGGACGGATGATGCGGCGTTACTGGGTGTGATGGCGGAACGACTGGACGGTGACCTGCATGATTACGTGATCGATTATCTTCCGGTCCGCTCGGAACGCGGCATGGAAGAGCGCCAGGCGATCGTGGCCGTTGCGCGGCGCGAATTCGTTATCAACTATCTCGAGCTGCTGCGCAAGAGCGGGCTGGAGACCCGGCACCTGGAGATCGGGCCATCGGCCATACGCCGGCTGGTCAGTGCGATGGGGGCGCAAGGCGAGCACCACAACGTGCTGGCAATCAATTTCGGACGCGATTCGAGTTTCCTGACCGTGATTTCCGGCGCGCGGTTGCTGTTCGACCAGGAAATACCGTTCGGCGAGAATCGACTGCTGAACCTGGTTGCCACGACACTGGAGCTCCCGGTCGAGTCTGTCAGTCAGCTGATTGCCGCGAACAGCCTGGATCCCTGGGTCAAGGACCGGCGCAGCCTGCGCGAGGGCATGGACCGGGAAGCATCGCTCACGCTGCAGGAAATCGTAAAGCCCGAGTTTCTCAAGCTGGTCGAGGAAATCAACCGCACACTGATCTACGCCGCCTCGCAAACACGGGGCGAGTCGGTGACACGCATCTATCTGCTTGGCAGTCTGGCGCGCTGGCAGGGTGCCGATGCCTTGCTGCGCAAGCTGGTGAACCTGGATGTGGAGACGATCCCGGACCCGTTCCGGGTGTTTTGCAAGACAGCAGAATCGCCGTCACCGGCGACGGTCGCACCGTCACCGGAAATTGCGGTTGCCACCGGCCTGGCCATGAACGGGCTGACCGAACATGACTGAAATCGATCTCATACCGACGGACTACCGCTACCGCATCTGGCTGCAGGGCAGGGCACGCCAGGTTGTCAGTGTGGTCGTAGTGCTGCTGGTTGCACTGTTGCTTGTCATGACGACCATGCATTACCTGTCCGGCAGGGCGGATGCCAGGATCGCGGAGCTGCAGGCGCAGCAGGCCATCACTGCACAGCAGCGCGAACAGCTGACCCGGCTGGATGGCAATCGCGCCGAGCTGGAAAGCCGGCTTGCCCTGCTGGGTGGTCTGCGTGGTGGTGCGGCGGCATCGGCAATGTTCGTCGCCATCGACCGTGCCATGGTCCAGGGTGATGTCTGGTTCAAGGGCTGGGAGTTCAACCGCGCCGGCAGCGTGGTCGAGCGCAGGCAGGAGGCCACCAGCAACGGTTATTTCATCGTCATGCCGGCTGCCGACGGCACCGAGAGCACCGAGGCCTGGAAGATCGAGACCCACATGAAGATCCGCGGCCAGGCAAAGGATCATTCCGCGCTGTCCGGTTTTGTCAGGCGCCTCTACCAGCAGCCGGAGATCCTGGATGTGCGGATACTCAACACCTCGGTGGCTGCCAATAGCCGCTTCGTCGATTTCAACCTGGCGGTCACTGTCAATGCTCGCGAGGCGGGCAGCTGATGCACCCGCTCCTGATCAATACGCCGCCACGTACCGTTATCCTGGTGATGGTATCCATGGCGCTGCTGGCGATGGCCGCGCTGTTGAGCTATGTCGTCTGGCCGGAATACAAGGACTACCGCAAGTCGCTCACCAGCCTGCGGCTGCTGGAAAATGTTGCCGCCAGGGGCGATACGCTCGAGCGTGAGATGGCCGATCTGCAGGGGCGGGTGGAGTCGCTGAATCACCAGTTGCACGGCGATATGGTCAATCTACCCAGAAACCAGATGGAGTCGTTCATCATCGGTCGCCTGCAGGGTATCTCGTGGCGCAATCATGTCGAACTGCTGAGTGTGACGCCCGGCATGGGTGGCAGGGTGCAGGTGTTCGAGGAAGTGCTGTTCAACGTCCGTGTATCGGGGGATTACTTCGATCTGTACCAGTGGCTCCAGGACATGCGCGAGGAGCTCGGTTATGTGGTCGTCAAGCAGTTCAATATCACTCCCGGAGCTGCCGCAGGCCAGGCAGAGGGGC
>JBATJF010000078.1:0-6100 GCA_049668345.1 Gammaproteobacteria bacterium | reverse complement strand
GATCACCCTCGCTGCCCGTGATGACGGGCAGTTCATATGTCTTGCCTTCAAAGATCAGTTCGACCTTGTTACTGGACATGTGTTTCTCCGCTTGTTTCTGTTCGGTGATAGCGATGCTGCAGGCTGTTCTGGTCGATGACCATACCCTTTTCCGGACTTGCAGGGAAGCTGCGCGGACCGCCCCCGGGTGTTGACATTGTGCGGCAAACGCGGCTGTATCGGGACGCTCGGGCGTTACATCAATGCCGTTTTTCAGCGATCGAACGGCGCTCCCCGGCAGGAATCCGCGCCGGCCAGCCGTCAGGCCGGCGCGTCGCGGGAAACGATCAGGGCCGTACGCAGGCGTTGCTGTCCGAAAATGGAAATGCGCGCAAAATCCTCGCGCGCGATCGGCAGGTACTGGCAGTCGAGCGCGCCCTGGCTGATTTCTTCCGGATCGGGGTCGTGCACGTACAGGCATTGCTTGTCATAGCCGCTGACGGTGACCCAGTGCGGCGCCTTCTTGCCTTCCAGCCGCCAGGTGCTGATCATCACCAGCGGGATGGCATTGTGGTTGAGTGCGCTGATCAGCCGGTCCTGCCTGATGTCGGAATAATGGATCCTGATGCCGCTTGCCTTCGCCTGTTCGAGGTAGTCCTTGTGGACCAGTTCGATGACCCGCTTCTTGTTGGCATTGCGCACGCCGTCGACGAACAGGGTCTTGCGCGTGTTGATCCAGACCTCGGCACTGAAGCCGCGCTGCCGGGCGGCCAGCGCCAGGCCAAGCGGGTGACAGCCGCCGTGGCCGGAGGTCATGAAGATGGTGGTGGCCTCACGCCAGATCTGCAGTTCCTCGTGATGCGACGGGACATAGTCTTTCGACACGCCGCTCATGGCCATCATCAGTGCCGCCGGTCCGCAGGTAAAGGGCGTGCTCTGGCGAATCCACGGCATCTCGACGTGCCGCTCGCGTACGCGGTACTGGTGAATGCGCTTCTGCATGCGGATGGCGTCAGTGTGGTCGTCGTAGTAGTCGCGGTAGACGCCGAATGGCGTGTAACCCAGCGACTCGTAGAGCCGGATCGCGCCGCGGTTCTCGGCGCCGACCTCCAGGCGCATGATGAAACGTCCGCTCTCGCTGGCGGCCTGTTCGCCGGCCTCGATCAGGCGGCGCGCAATGCCGCGGCCGCGAAAGTTCCGGTCGGTGGCGATCGAGTACAGGCGTGCCAGGCGTGTGCCGGTGTGGTAGATGACCAGGATGTAGCCGGCCAGGACGCCGTCGACGTCAGCGACCAGGAAGGCGCGGCTGGTGCTGGCGATCCAGTGCCGGAAGCTGCGCCGGCTGAGCCGGTCGGTGCTGAAGGCGGCTTCCTCCAGCGTCACCAGTGCGTCCAGGTCGTCGGCCCTGACCACGCGCAGCTCGAGCCCGTTATCCGTCATGCCGGCATTCCCTCCAGTGCCAGGTCGATGACCTGGCGTGCCCGCGACAGTACCTGCCTGCGCCAGTCCGGGTCGGCGGGGCAGAAGTGCGCGCGCAGCGCGTCGACCAGCGCCAGGTAGTCCGGGTGCAGGGCGGGCTCGCTGCCATGCGCGGCGCGGAAGCGGTGATCGCGCAGCAGCACATCGAACAGCTCGCCGGTGGCCTGCGTGCCGAATTCCAGCGTGACGAAACAGCTGCCCGGCTGCATTATCGCATGCCAGGCGTAATCGAGCAGGCCGAGCTTGGGTACCGAACTGGACGTGCCCAGCGCGGGCAGGGTGCATTCGTCGCCGTACCACGCCTCTGCGGTGTGCGCGCCGTCACTGTCCGGCTGGTTGTCGCAGATGATCTCGCCATAGCCATACGCCCCCAGCCCGGTGTGCACGTCGATCACGGCCAGGCGGCGCTCCCGTAGCCGGTACTCCGCCATGACGGCTTCGATGGTGCGGCGCCCCTGCGCCGGCTGTATGCCACCGTAGAACGGGCCCAGCGGGTCGCAGTACTGGCCGCCGCTGACCGCGATTTCGTACGCGGTCTGGCCATGCTCGCGGCGATACGTGTCCAGGGCGTGTTGCCGCCGGATGCTGTCGTCGTCGAACAGGGCCGCGCGCAGCGCGCGGTAACCCGGGTTGTCCGGCAGGGGTTGCGCAAAGTCGATGAAGTTCCGGTTCAGGTCTATACCCTCGGCATCGCAGCGCCGGTGCCATGCGTAGCCCCAGGGGTTGAGCGCATGGATGCACAGGATGGCGAGGTCGTCCGGGAGCTGTGCCGACAGGCGGGCCAGCAGGTCACACAGGACGGCCGTGCCTGCAAAACCCTCGATGCCGTGCGTGCCGCCGATCACGACCAGCACCCGGCGCGCGGACGCGGCGCCCAGCCAGGCAGTGTGCGTGGCCAGGGTGGCCCCTTCGGGCGTGTGGCCGGGGACGGGCCAGGCCCGTACTGTGGCAGACAGCCCGCAGGTCGCGAGGTGCGTCTCCCACAGCCGGCATGCCTGCAGGTAGCTGTCCGGGAATACGGCCAGGGAAAACTCGGAAGTTGTGAAGGGTAATGGCATGTAGCGACATCGCAGCGATAGGGCGCAGCATAGCCCCGGCGCCGGCGGTTGCAAGCTAAATATTTGCACCGGCGCGCAGAATCCGCTTGAAGCAATAAACTGATGTGCGCACAATCAGGCTTCCCTGCAACCCTGACGGAAATCTGCGGACCCGGATGTCACAAACACTGATCGTGGTCGACGACCTGGAGGACTGGGCGCCTTTCTACCCCAGCGAGCAGGTCATGAGCTTCAAGGCCTACCTGGACGGCGGGCGTTTCGATAATCCCCAGCGCATACGCATCATCAACCTCTGCAAGGGTTACCGTTATCTCGCGGACGGCTACTATTGCTCGCTGCTGGCAGAGGCTCGCGGGCACCATGTCATCCCGTCGGTGTCGGTCATCAATGACCTGGGCAAGCGTGCCCTGTACCAGTTGCAGCTCGGCGAGCTGGGTGACGAGCTGGAGCGCAGCCTGGCCACGCACGACCGGACCGGGTCGCTGCGGGTCAGGGGTTATTTCGGCACCACGCCGGAGCCGGCCTATCGCGACCTGGCGCGCAAGCTGTTCGAACTGTTTCCCTGCCCGGTGCTGGAGGCCGAGCTGCAATACCGGCGGCAGTGGGAGGTGGTGTCGCTCAAGGCCCTGTCGGCACACGACCTGGACGATACCGCACAGACCGCATTTGCCGAGGCGCTCGACCATTACAGCCGCCAGGTCTGGCGCGGCGCACGCAAGCGCAAGCGTTACCGCTACGACCTGGCCATCCTGGTCAACCCGGACGAGCAGATGCCGCCCAGCGACGGCGCGGCACTGAAACAGTTCATCCGGGCCGGCCGTGAACTGGGCATCGATGTCGAGCTGATCAAGCAGCGCGATTACCCGCGGCTGACCGAATTCGACGCCCTGTTCATCCGCGAGACCACGGCGATCGACCATCACACCTACCGCTTCGCGCGCAAGGCGGCGGCCGAAGGGCTGATCGTCATCGACGACCCCGACTCGATCCTGCGCTGCACGAACAAGGTCTACCTCGCCGACCTGTTCCATAACCGCAAGGTGCCGGCGCCTCGTACCCGCATCCTGCACAAGGGCAGCCCCGGGCAGGTCGAAAAGCTGGAGGAGGAATTCGGTTACCCGATCGTGCTGAAAATACCGGACGGCTCGTTTTCACGTGGCGTGGTCAAGGTCGAGAATGCCGCGGAACTGCAGGCCAGTCTCAAGGACCTGTTCAAAAAGTCGGCGCTGCTGCTGGCGCAGGAGTTTTTCTACACCGATTTCGACTGGCGTATCGGCATCCTGAACAACAAGCCGCTGTATGCCTGTCGCTACTTCATGGTGAAGAAACACTGGCAGATCTACCGCCACGGCAATGCCCGCACTGCCAGCGGCGGCTTCGATACCCTGCCGACGTTCGAGGTGCCGCGTGACGTGCTGCGTTCGGCGCTGGCCGCGACCCAGCCGATCGGCGACAGCCTGTACGGCGTCGACGTCAAGGAAAAGGACGGCAAGGGTTACGTCATCGAGGTGAACGACAATCCGAATATCGACCGTGGCGTCGAGGACAAGTACCTGGGCGATGAGCTGTATCGCCTGATCATGGGCGAGTTCCTGCGCCGCATCGAGGAGCGCGGCGTCTGATAGCGGCCCGGATCGTGCCCGGAGCAATCAGGAAATCCGGCTGTAGGGTGCGTTTTATGCACCGCCCACGGTGCACGGAGTGCACCCCACAAAAACATAATAGCCACGGAACCACACGGAATTACACGGAAAAATAATGCCTGGGCGTAGGGTGCGTGTTACGCACCGGCAAAGGTGCACCGAGTGCACCCTCGGGTGAGACGTGAAAGGTGAAACGTGAATTGCGGGTGCGAAAGATAATGGCCACGGACTAACACGGAAAAATAAAACCCGGGCGTAGGGTGCGTTTTACGCACCGGCCACTGAAAAAATGGCCACGGAAGCACACGGAATCACACCGAAAAACAGTGCCTGGACGCAGGGTGCGTGTTACGCACCGGCCAGGGTGCACGGAGTGCACCCTCGGGTGAGACGTGAAAGGTGAAACGTGAATTACGGGTGCGATAGATAATGGCCACGGAACCCACGGAACAACACGGAAAAATAAATATACCCGGTCGTAGGGTGCGTTTTACGCACCGGTCACGGTCAGGGTTGCGCTTCGCGCCTGAGCATGTCGAGCGACAGCGGCGGAAAGTACATGCCGAGCGGCTTGCTTGCCCACCAGTTGCCGGTCGCGGCACGTTCCTGCGGGGTGGTGAAACGATAATCCTCCAGGCGCGCGCGCACCAGCCGCGGCGGCCGCTCCGGAAACGGGTTGTACTCCAGCAATGCGGCTACCTGCGGAGAGCCTTCCAGCAGGCGCACCATGAAATCGGGAAACCAGAACGTGGTGCGCGTGTTGGGCCGGTTGATGGCGGCGAACCACATCATCCAGTCGAGTCGCGGCTGGTGCGGGATGTTGAAGCGCGGATGCCGGGACAGGTCACCGGGCTTGTAACGGAAGCCGTAGGCATGCCACACGCGTCCGTCGTCGGACCCCTCGACGATGATCTCGGGGCGTTTCGTCGTCATGTTGGGAAACACGTGGTAGTTGTTGACGATGTGCCAATGCACCAGCAGGCGCACCACCGGCTCGTTGAAGGCGGGCAGCGGCCGGCGGGTGACCGAGGACCACATCATGCTGAGGCTGGAGGACACGATCAGTATGGCCAGCAGCGCCGCAGTCGCGGTTGCGATCCGGCCGGGCCGCAGCGGCAGTTGCGGCAGGCGCAGGCCGCGCAGCGCCCGGTCATCGAACAGCAGCACGCACAGCAGGATGGTGAGCAGGTTGAAGAAGTTGTGGTTGCTGGTCAGTATGATCAGCAGCTGCATCAGGATGGTCACCCACGCCGCGAACAGGCGCGGCCCGCGCGGCAGGAACACCAGGAACGGTACCACCAGTTCGGCGAAGAAGGTGAACCCGACCCCGGCGCGCAGCACCACCTCCGGCAGCTGGTGCGCGAACCAGGCGCCGACGGTCGGCAGGGGCTGGGTCTCGAAGTAATGCGTCAGCGCCGTGAAGCCGGCCCAGGATTCGTCGCCGCTGAGCAGCTTGTAGGCGCCTGACAGGAAGCGCAGCCGGAACAGCACCCAGTGCATCAGCCAGATAACCACGGCGGAGCCCCAGGGCAGGAAGATGGCGAGGAAGCCGGTCTCCAGCAGCAGGAAGTCCCACTGGAAGGTCATGAACACCTGGCCGGCATAGACCAGCGACAGGTAGAGCAGGAACAGCAGCGGCAGCACCGTGCGCGTGAAGATGTTCAGCGTCAGCAGCAGGCTGGCAATGGCGCCGGCGACACACACGGCCTGGATCGCGGTATCGCCGGCATCCAGCCAGAACAGGCTCGGATTCAGCCACCAGGGCCGCGTGCCATGCTGTGCGATCAGGGCCTGCAGTTCGTCCGTCAGTGGCAGGATGCCCTGGCTGCCGATCAATCCCAGTGCCTGGACGCCGAACGAGACAAAGGCCGCGAGGTAGACCAGCCCCAGCAGGCGCAGGAACAGCCAGCTGACCGCGCGATAGTCGGAGGGATAGCGTTC
>JBATJF010000077.1:0-2102 GCA_049668345.1 Gammaproteobacteria bacterium | reverse complement strand
GCATCGTGCCGGGACAGGCCCTCACCAGCCGGGGTTTGATTGCGATCATGGGTTCATCCTGTCAGGACAGACAGCGATGTGCTGCCGGAATACGGGCCCAACATTATTGAGGCGCAGCGCAAACCATAGTGTGGCTTAACCGCCGGCCCGGGTGAGCCGAACGATCGGCTGCGTTCCTCAATCAGGCATTTGCAACGCCGGGCATTGCGCCCGTATCGACCACCAACCTGTCGCGTCCCGTCTGCTTGGCCTGGTACAGGGCCCGGTCGGCCCGGCACAGCAGGGTCTCCACGGTGTCCTGCCGGGTACAAACCGCGATCCCGATGGAGCAGGTGAGACGGATGCTGGTATCCCGGTAGTCGATGCTCAGGTCGCGTACCGCCGCCAGGATGCGTTCGCCCAGTGCTGCCAGATCACCGGGTTCCACGTCCACCAGGATCACGGCGAATTCCTCGCCACCGTAGCGGGCAATGAAATCCGAACGCCGCGGAAACACACGCACGATGGCATTCGCCACGGCCTGCAACACCTGGTCGCCGGCCGGGTGCCCGTGGCTGTCGTTGATGTGCTTGAAATGATCCAGGTCGAGCATCAGCAGGGCCATGGTCTGGCCGGACAGAAACGAGAAATCGATCTGCCGGGCAATCACCTCGTCGAAGGCGCCGCGGTTGTGCACGCGGGTCAGGGCATCGAGGCTCGCTTTCTCGCGCACACTTACCAGGTCTGCACGCAGGCTGAGCACGCGCTCGCCCATGGACTGCAGCTGCGCCTCGTAGCGGGCATGGCGTTCCTGTATCACCCGGGACACGATATCGACGGTTTTCGCCAGCTGGGTCCGTATCTCGCCCAGGGAGTTGCCTTCGACCGCGGTGCCCAGCGCGGCGAGTTCGCGGGTGACCAGGTCATCCTTCGTGCTGTCCTCGCTGATGGCGTTGCGCAGGCCATTGGTCAGCTCGCCGATCAGGCCACGCATGCCCTCGGCGCTGCTCTGCACGGCGGACTGTTCGTCGCGCCGGTGACGGCGGAAGAACTGCAGCAGGTCTGCCCAGCGCCGCTGGTCCATGCTGACCGGCACCGGCTTGTCTTCCTCCTGTTCCGGCCAGTTCTCGCCCAGCGGCGCGGGTGTGCCGGTCAGAATGTGCAGCGCCCAGGCCTCGCAACGACGCTCCAGCCCGGCGGCCGGCATGGCCTCGATATCGAAGCCACATGCGCCGTAGGTGCGCAGCACACCCGCGAGGGTATCCAGCACCTGGTCCGCCACGGCCTCCTTCGCGGCCAGTCGGCCGGCCTCCGCGTCCGTGTCCGGTGGCGGGTTCGCCACCGCGCCGTGTTTACCCCTGGAAAAGAAACTCATCTGTCACCTCGGTTGCGAAACCCATGGGCCGGGTCGGTTTGATCCGGTTGTCTGGCGCTGCCGCGTAGCTGTCAGATACGGGGTTATCAAACCCAGCCGTCCCCGTTATCCTTCGCGACCGTCTCGCCAGGCAGCACGCGACCCGCGCCGGCCGGCTTCCCGGGCAGTTTGCCGGGTTCGTTCGAACGGCCCAGTGACGGATACTGGCGCGCCCGGATGCCGTAGCCGAGCAGGGCGCCGCCGGTCGCGGATACGGCCAGCAGGCCGAGCGTCATGAACTGGGTGAACAGCAGCAACACGCCCAGGCCGGCGACGCCTGTCAGTGCCGCGCCCAGTTTCAGCGTCGAGCGACTCTGCACGCGCCGGGTCTCGCGCAGCAACTGCTGGTGACTGTTGCGGATTTCCTGCGTTTTCTCCTTTTCGGCCTGGCGCATGAGGCGGTCGCGCTGGCGCTGGTATTTCTCGCTGGCCTTGATGAAGGAATGCTGGCTGGCATGGCCGGCGATCGAGGTAAACCAGAACGCGGCTATCACGCCGATCAGCAGGCCAAGCGCGCCGAACAGCCAGCCGCTCTTGTTGAGGTCGGCGTCCTGTGCGGTCATCAGCAGCAGGGCTGTCGCACCCTGCAGCAGGAAGATCCCGATCAGGAACTTGAGAAACGCCGAAAGACTGAAGGGGGTCATCGCCATGCCTCGTCTGTATCAATGCAGCTATTCTGCCATATTGGCCTGAGCGGTATGGCATGCCG
>JBATJF010000076.1:0-4920 GCA_049668345.1 Gammaproteobacteria bacterium | reverse complement strand
GCCCATAACAATCTTGGCGCGGTACTACAGCAGCAGGAGCGCTACGAAGAGGCAGAAGCCGAATTCCGGACCGCGATCAAACTTCAGCCGGAAAATCCGGAATTTCTTACCAACCTCGGCTCATTGATGATCGACAAGGGCGATGCCGACACGGCACGCAATTATCTGGAACAGGCCATCAGGATCGATCCCGATTATGCCGGAGCCTACGTCAGCCTCGGTAATCTGCATGACCGCCTGTGTGACTGGGACAATACCCGGAAGTACTATGACAAGGCACTTGCACTGGACCCGGACAACTCGACGGTGCATTGCAATATCGCCTACCGTCTGCACGAACTCGGCGAACAGAAAGAGGCTGTCGACCACTTCGTTCGCGCCCTGAAGAGCAATCCGAATTCCGCGAAGGGTCTCGCCGGCCTGGGCAAGGCCATGCTGAGCGAAGACAAGGTCGATAAGGCAGCATCATATATCGACAAGGCTATGGCACTTGCCCCGTGGGATATCCACGTGCATATCGCCAAGGCACACTTGCACACCAGCCAGCACGATAGCGAGGCTGCCGAGAGCCAGTGGCGATACGTGATCGCACATCAGCCTGGAATGCCTGATGGCTACACAGGTCTGGCGAAGCATTATTCAGACCTGGGTGAATACGACAAGGCACGTAAGCAGTTTCAGCTGGCGGAGGAGTATGACGCGGCCGGCCTGCGCCTTTACCAGGCATGGAGCCAGATGGAAGAGCACGTGCACAACCTCGACGAGGCCGAACGGCTGGCCCGAAAGGCTGCCGAATTCGATCCCACCTACCCCGGACTCGCCATTCTAAAATCAATGCTGGCCCGACGGCGCAAGGATTTCACAGCCGCCCTGGACATCCTGAACGGAGTCAACAGCACAGCAATAGATAACAAGCATATCAAGGCCAGCTATTTGTTCGAGCGGGGCCTTGTGCTTGACAAGCTGGGACGCTACCCAGAGGCATTTGCCGCCTTCGACGAGGCCAACCAGGCGAAGAACAGCTATGCCGGAAGGCTCTATGACCCGGAGAAGGATGAGCAGAAGTTTACCCGCTGGAAGGCAACATTCAGTGCGGAAAACTGGCAACGGCTGAGCAGCCAGATTATCCCGGCAGATGAAAACAGCCCGCAGCCGGTGTTCGTTGTCGGTTTCCCGCGCTCGGGTACCAGCCTGCTGGAACAGATCCTTGGTTCGCACCCGCAGATCGCGCCAGCCGGCGAACTCAAATTTATCAACGAGTTGTCAGGACAGAAGGGCCGTGAAATCACGGGCAGCCAACTGTCCTACCCTGCATTCCTGCTGGACCAGCATACGCCGCTAACTCAACAACACCTGCTGGAAATGCGCGACTATTACCTGTCCGGCATCAAGACACTGGGTGTGGTCGACAGCAACACCCGCTGGGTGACCGACAAGATGCCGCACAATGCCGTACATCTAGGCCTGATCAGGCTGCTGTTTCCGCGCTCACCGGTCATCCATATCTCGCGACACCCGCTCAATTCCTGCCTGTCTGCGTTTTTCTCGAATTTCGTATCGGCGCATCGTTATACATCCAGTTTGGAAACTACCGCTCTGCATTACAAGCAGGTGATGGACATGCTGCTGCATTACCGCAGCATTGGCATCGATTTCCTGGAAATCCACTACGAAGACCTGGTCACAGACCAGGAAGCCATTACCCGCCAGGTCCTGGACTACATCGGCGCACCCTGGAGTGATGCCTGCCTGCAGCATCACAAGAGCGAACGCATCGTGAAGACCGCGAGTTACGAGCAGGTCACGCAGAAGATCTACACGTCCTCACTCTATCGTTATCGCAACTATCGCGAAGCCGTGCAGCGAATCATTCCCATACTCGGACCGACGATCGAGCGGTTTGGCTATACCACTGACTGACCTCCACACACCGGTCGTCCGGAACTGTGCTCACGCAGAGCCTGCACAAGCGATCTCACGTCTGCGGCATCCGGACCAGCTCGTCAACCGATCCAGACCCGCCGCCAGTGCGTGTTCACCGTTCCTGAACCCTTCAGCCGGGTCCTCCCGGACTCGCTGCATGGCTTGGCTTCGCTTGGCGGACCAGGCTGACTCCGGGCATGGGGCCCAGGCCAGTCTCTCGGCCGCTACGCGGCCCCACCTTCTCCCCACTCATCGCGTAAAGGATACCGGCCACGAAATCCAAGGAAGAACACGGAGATATCATTGCATGCTGCAGGGTGCACTCCGTGCACCGGTAATGGTGCGTAAAACGCACCCTACGACTCCTGCATCGGAAACCGCTGCCTAGCTACTCACCCATCAACCGACAGCCAACAAAAACCCCGCCACAAGGGCGGGGCCACTATTTTTAAACCATACAGCCGGGTCCTCCAGGACTCGCTGCATGATTTGGCTGGCGGACCAGGATTACTCGGGGCGATGCGCCCCTCGCCCTTCGGGCCGCCGCCGCACGCGGCGACGTTCAACCTCGCTTCGCCCGGTTGTCGAACCCGAGGTTCTCGTCCGAGTCCGCACCATTCAATACAGCAAAAGGGCCCTGATGGGCCCTTTTGCTGTATGGCTGGCGGACCAGGATTGCTCCGGGCATCCTGCCCTTCACCCCTGCGGGGCCAGCTTCGCTTCGCTCTGCTGTCCAAAATCGCTCCCGGCGATTTTGTCGAACCTGACTAGCTCCTCACCCATCGACCATCAGCCAACAAAAAACCCCGCCACAAGGGCGGGGTTTATTGTTGGCTGGCGGACTAGGATTCGAACCTAGATTAGAGGAGTCAGAGTCCTCTGTCCTGCCGTTAGACGATCCGCCAACAAGCGGTAACGCGTTAGCGCTTGGAGTACTGCGGTGCGCGGCGTGCCTTGTGCAGGCCGACCTTCTTGCGTTCGACCTGGCGCGCATCGCGGGTTACGAAACCGGCACGACGCAGCGTCGGCCGCAACTGGCCGTCGTATTCCATCAGGGCACGGGTGATGCCATGACGGATAGCGCCGGCCTGGCCACTCATGCCGCCGCCCTTGACGGTGACCATGATATCGAAGCTGTCAGACATGTTGGTCGTTTCCAGCGGCTGACGCACTATCATGCGCGCGGTTTCACGACCGAAATACTGGTCCAGGGGACGGTTGTTCACCGTAATGCCGCCACTGCCCTTGCGCAGGAATACGCGCGCGGTGGAGGTCTTGCGTCGTCCGGTACTGTAATAGGTATCGCTCATTCTGGTATTCCTGTACTGGTGGCCTTGGCCACCCTGCTATTGCTTAGAAGTCGAGAGGCTTGGGCTGCTGTGCGGCATGCATGTGTTCCGGGCCGCTGTACACTTTCAGCTTGCGGTACATGGCACGACCCAACGGGTTTTTCGGCAGCATGCCCTTGACGGCAATTTCAATGACCCGACCCGGCGCCTGTTCCTGCATCTTGGCAAAACTGGCCGACTTCAGGTTACCGATATAGCCGGTGTGGTGGTGATACATCTTGTCGGTGAACTTCCGACCGGTGACATGCACCTTGTCAGCATTCACCACAATAATAGAGTCACCGGTGTCAACGTGAGGGGTATAGATGGGCTTGTGCTTGCCACGCAGGCGGCGCGCCACTTCACTTGCCAGGCGGCCCAGGGTTTTTCCCTGCGCATCAATAACATACCAGTCACGGTTCACTTCGTTCGGTTTTGCTGTAAATGTCTTCATGAGTCTAGCTCTGGACCGCGCAAATCAAAGAGCGGGGATGTTACAAAAATCAGCCCGAACATACAAGGCATCCCCTGCTAACCCCCTGCATTCAATGGATCGGCCTGCAAACCGCGTGGAGAGTCTGCCCGTTAAATTCTGCCCCACGCTCCCGCAGGCGATGACTGTCGACAGTCCGGTCCGAAGAGAACCTGTGGCAAGTGCTGTTTGGGATGTTACTGGAACAGGGACGCAAGACAACGGATGTAGCGCCCTTGCAGGCAAAAAAAAGCGCGGCTCGGAAGCCGCGCTACTAAAACCTCCTTGGGGGGAGGTGGAGGAGCGCTGACCGGCCAAAATTGGGGGGGCAGGCCGATCAGCGTGTTAGTATTTTCTAATATAACGTTTAAACTGTCAAGCGACATAATGTCGCACCCTGCGTCGCCGCCCGGATCGACTCAACTAATTGATATAAATGCCTTATTTAACCAATGAGGTGCAGGGACGGGTTTCTCACTGTCGCGCCGTGAGTACCGGCCAGCCCTGACCAGGATTTAATCGCTAGATAAGCAACCGCTCGACAATGCGGCCGTTGACCAGGTGTTCCTGGATGATTTCCTCGATATCTTCGCTATCCAGGTAGGTGTACCAGACAGCTTCGGGGTAAACCACCAGCACCGGGCCTTCGGCACAACGGTCCAGACATCCGGCCGTATTGATGCGCACCCCGCCCGCCCCGGCCAGGCCCAGCTCCTTGCTGCGTTGCTTGGCGTAATCGCGCAGGGTCTGCGCATCATGGCGCTGGCAGCAGGCACTGCCATCGGCACGCAGGTTGGTACAGAAAAAGACATGGTAGCGGTAGTACGACATGAGGAAACGATACCGTGTCGCCGTGGCCAGGGAAAGCCGTGGCGATGAAGACGGTAAACGATCTTCGTGCTATCTTGGCTGCATGATGCAGCGCGGACTGTCTTTTTTTGACGGAATCATTCTCCAGGCAGACCAGGCGCTGCGAACCGTATTCGGAGAACCGACGGGATCGGGACGTGCCAACCCCTCCGAGTCAGCCACGGATGGCGAACTCACCTCGACGGAACGCGCGGAAAGCCTGTGCCTGATGCGCGTCAATCATGCCGGCGAAGTGTGCGCGCAGGCCCTGTACCAGGGACAGGCGCTGACCGCACGCCGCGCCGGGACGCGCGGCCAGATGCAACAGGCGGCGGCAGAGGAAAACGA
>JBATJF010000075.1:0-8457 GCA_049668345.1 Gammaproteobacteria bacterium | reverse complement strand
GGCCCTGATTGATCGCGGGGTGACATCCGACGGCTCGCACCCGGCTGGCACCGGCTACCTGCTGACCACCGCCGACCACGCGAGAAACACGCGTGCCCGTTTTTACCCGGGCATCCTGCTCATGCAGTCCGACCGCTTCAAACTGCACATGCTGCAACAGGACAGCCTGAAGTACCGGGACGATGTGATGTTTTACTTTACCGGCCTGGCACGTGTGCAGGATATCGATACAAATACCTTCCTGCCCGGCGCCATCGCCGATCACCTGACATCGGCCGGCGGCCAGCTCACGGACAGCTCGCAGATGAGCAGCCTGCGCTGGCTTGAAGCCGGCGCCACAGGCAGCTATGGCAGTGTCACGGAACCGTGCAGTTTTGTGGAAAAATTTCCGCGCCCTAACATCGTCATCGATCGCTACCTGAACGGCGAGACCCTGCTGGAAGCCTACTGGAAGAGCGTGCAATGGCCGGGACAGGGCCTGTTCATCGGTGAGCCGCTCGCCGCGCCGTTTCGCTGACCGGGCTGTACCTTCGGACAATATACAGGACCTGACCCCGCCCTTACCCTGTTACAGTAATACCGAACAAGACCAATAAACCAGGAGCAACGCGGTGTCGAATTATAAAAATCGATTGCACCGTCGCAAATCGAATAAAATCAAGGTTGCAAAGCCGAACACACTGTCACTGCTCATGCATATTGCCAGGGCCACCGTACTGGACGGCATGCAGTGGCCGGTTATTTTTTCCATCGTTCTGGCATTCGCACTGTACTATTTCGATGTTACCCACCATGAAAGCCTGACCATCCTCATCGTTACTTTCATTCTCGTTTCCGGCCTGATACGCGGCTGCAATGCCTGGCAAGGCGACCTGGTCGAGTACCAGCGACTGCTCGCGATAGCCAGGCACGAGCAACTGGACGACGCAACACAGACCATCCCGGGATACTTTCCCTCGCGTCGCTACTGACCTGCGGCCGCGAGCACCGCGGGCATGTCCGTTGCCCCGCGCGTTCCCGTCCACCATCCCGTAAAGATCACGCATTTGGGCCGTCACCCTTGCGCCTTGCCTGATATCATCTGTATTGTTGCAGCTGCGTACCGACGCGCGTTCCTGTCATGCGCGAAACCGCATCGAAACCAACCATACCGATGGAAGAACATATCCAGAAACCTTACCTGCTGCTGATCAGCATCCATGGGTTGATACGCGCCACAGACCTGGAACTGGGACGTAACGCGGATACCGGCGGCCAGACCAAGTACGTGCTGGATCTGGCGCGCGCGCTCGACGGGCGCAAGGACGTCGGCCAGGTCGACCTGGTGACACGCAGGATCGTGGATGCTGCGGTCAGCAAGGACTATGCAGAGCCGGTGGAAGCGTTGTCAGACAAGGCACGCATCATCCGTATCGACGCCGGCCCGGAGCAATACATTCCCAAGGAGCAATTGTGGGACCATCTGGACAGCTTCATGGACAACCTGGTCAACTGGCTGAACAGCCAGCACCGCACACCCGACCTGGTGCACAGCCACTACGCGGACGCCGGTTACGTGGGCACCCGGCTGGCCAACCTGCTCGGTGTGCCACTCATACACACCGGCCATTCGCTGGGTCGCGACAAGCGTAAACGCCTGCTTGCCAGGGGCCTGTCGAGCGATATCATCGAGCACACCTACAATATCAGACGTCGCATCGACGCCGAGGAAGAAGTGCTCGCCAATGCGGACCTGGTTATCACCAGCACCCATAATGAAATCGAGGAACAGTACGGCCTCTACAATTACTACGACCCGGACCGGATGCTGGTCATTCCTCCCGGCACCGACCTCAAACAATTTCACCCGCCGGTGGAAAACGAGGACATCGCCTTCGCCTCCCGCCTGAACCGGTTTCTTAGCCGGCCGGACAAGCCGCTTATCCTGGCCCTGTCGCGTCCGGACGAACGCAAGAACATTCTCAGCCTGGTCGAGGCCTATGGCGAATCGCATGCCCTGCAGGAAGCGGCGAACCTGCTGATCGTGGCCGGCAGCCGCGAAGACATCCGCGACATGGAAACCGGTGCGCGATCCGTCCTGACCAACATCCTGCTGCTGATCGACAGCTATGACCTGTACGGCCTGGTCGCACTGCCCAAGAGCCACCGCGCCGATGAAGTGCCGGACATCTATCGCCTGGTGACCATCTCGGGCGGCGTATTCATCAATCCCGCCCTGACCGAGCCGTTCGGGTTGACCCTGCTGGAGGCGGCCGCCTCGGGCCTGCCGGTCGTGGCGACCGAGAACGGCGGACCGGTGGATATCATCGCCAATTGCAACAACGGCATTCTGGTGGACCCGCTGGACAGGGCTGCCATCAGCAAGGCGCTGCTCACACTGCTCAGGGACCGCGAGGCCTGGCAACAGGCCTCGCGCAACGGACTCAAGGGCGTGCGCAAGCACTACGCCTGGGAAGCACATGCCGACAGGTACATCGAAGCAGTAAGCGGTCTGCAGGGCAAGAGCCGACCGGTCGACTGGGAGCGACCACCGCCGCGAGCCGTGCATTTCCGCGACCGTGCGCTGTTTACCGACCTCGATCAGAACCTGCTCGGCAATCCGACCGCCCTGCAGAGATTTTCAGAGGTCATGCACGGTAACCGCAAGTGTGTGACATTCGGCATAGCGACCGGCCGGCGTATCGATGCGGCACTGGCCATCATGAAGAAATACCGCATACCTGCGCCGGACGTGCTGATCAGCAGTCTCGGCACGCGTATTCATTACGGCCGATCCCTGACCGAGGACAACCACTGGACGGACCACATCGACCATCACTGGAACCCGCTGCGGGTGCGCCGCGTTATCGAAAATCTGCCCGGGATCAAGCAACAGCCCAAGCAGGACCAGAGCCGCTTCAAGCTGTCCTACTATTACGACGCGCAGCAGGCGCCGACTTACGACGACGTCGTTACCCTGCTCCGCCAGAACGACCTGACCGCCAACGTGATCATCTCCTTCGGCCAGTTCCTGGACATCATTCCGTCGCGCGCATCCAAGGGGCAGGCCCTGCGTTACGTCGCCCAGCGCCTGGACATACCGCTCGGGCACATCCTCGTGGCCGGCGGTTCGGGTGCAGACGAGGACATGATGCGTGGCAACACGCTTGCGGTCGTAGTGGGCAATCGTCACCACGAGGAGCTCTCCGGACTGACCGATCAGGACAGCATCTACTTTGCCAGCCAGCCTTACGCCATGGGTATCCTCGAGGCAATCGATCACTATGATTTTTTCAATAGCTGCGAAGTTCCGGCGGACTGATGCCTGAACGCCTGCTGGTTTGCACCGATCTGGACCGTACCCTGCTACCGAACGGGCCGCAATCCGAATCTCCGCAAGCGCGCGAGCGCTTCTCCAGGCTGGTTGCCAACCCGCAGATCACCCTGGCCTACGTCAGCGGGCGCCATCGGGCACTGGTGGAGCAGGCCATTTACAATTACCGCTTGCCGGTACCGGATTTTGTGGTGGGGGATGTCGGCACGACCATTTACCGGGTCGGTACAGAGCAGGCCTGGATCCGACTGACCACGTGGGAAGAGGATTTCGCACGCGACTGGGCCGGCAGGACACACGCCGATCTGAAGGCGCTGCTGCACGACCTGTCCGCCCTGCAATTGCAGGAAGTCAGCAAGCAGAACGACTACAAGCTGAGTTACTACGTGACCTTGCAAAGCGACCGCGAGGCCCTCTCGGCCATGATCCGCCACCGCTTCGGGGAATCCGGCATCAGGGCCAGCCTGATCTGGAGCATCGACGAACCGATGGGCATCGGCCTGCTGGATATCCTGCCAGAACGTGCAAGCAAGCTGCATGCCGTGGAGGCACTGATGAAACTAAACGGTTTCGACTGCAGCAACACCGTGTTCTGCGGTGACAGCGGCAACGATATCGAGGTGCTGGCCAGCCCGATTCCCGCCGTGCTGGTCGCAAACGGACACGCGGATGTCAAGGAACTCGCGAGACGACTGGCTGACGAGAAGCATTGCAGCGCACAACTGTACATCGCGCAGGGCGGTTTCATGGACATGAACGGAAACTACAGTGCCGGTATACTGGAGGGCATTGCCCACTACCATCCGGACACTACCGGCTGGATGTAACATCCATCGCAACGGAAACACCGGCATGAGCGACCCGCAGGTCTGTATATTTGGCGAAGTGCTGTTCGATCATTTTCCCGACGGCAAGCGCGTGCTGGGCGGCGCACCGTTCAATGTCGCATGGCACCTGCAGGCATTCGGCCTCGCCCCGCGATTTATCAGCCGGGTCGGCGCGGATGCCGAAGGCGAATCCGTGCTGGCTGCCATGCGCGAGTGGGGCATGGACACCCGGGCAGTCCAGATCGATGCCCACCGGCCCACAGGCCGGGTCAGCGTGCAGATCCTCGATGACGAACCGGCCTATGATATCGTCCCCGACTGCGCCTATGATGCGATCGGGTGGCAACCGCAACAGGTACCCCCCAATGCCTTCATCTACCACGGCTCGCTCGCCATCAGGGCGCCGGAGTCGCGCCAGACCCTCGACGCGATCACACAGGCAGCTGCAAAAGGCACCCTCTTCCTCGACGTCAACCTCAGGCCGCCCTGGTGGGACCATGACGAGGTCATGTCACGGGTCAGGGCGGCGCACTGGGTCAAGCTCAATGCCGACGAGCTGGCCGTGCTTGCCCCGCATTGCGCCGCTGGCACCATTCACGCCGGCGAGTTTCTTGCCGAGAACCACCTGAAAGGCCTGATCCTCACCCGGGGCGCGGACGGCGCCAGTGTATTCACGGAAGACGGCACGAGCTTCGTGGTGAAGCCGGGCGGTAAAACCATGATTGTGGATACCGTGGGCGCCGGTGATGCATTTACAGCGGTCATGATACTCGGGATCATTTCGCTCTGGCCGCTGCCGGTGACGCTCGAACGGGCGCAGTCCTTTGCGTCGCAAATCGTTGGCCGGCGCGGCGCGACCGTGAACGAGCGCGACTTTTATCAACCGCTGATCCTGGCTTGGGATCTGCCCGGACAACACACGAACTGACATATGTACGAACAGGTTTCCCATTCCCTGCTGAACCGGCTGCTGGACAATCTAAGCGAAGACATCCGCAAACAGGACCTGCGCCATTTCTACCTCCGTCTCGGTGCAAATTTCTATGCGATCCATTCGCTGTTTCACCATCTCTACGGCGACCGCGAGGACTTCGAGGCACAGATGCTGCGACTCGTCGAGGTGCTGGCGCGCCACGACCTGGCCCGCGACCCCGACCTCAGGGAACTGGATCGTCAACGCGAGGAAAACCACAACTGGTTCCTGAGTCAGGAATGGGTCGGGATGGCGCTGTATTGCGACGGCTTTGCCGGCAACCTGCAGGGCCTGGAATCGAGACTCCACTACCTGCAGGAACTGGGTATCAATATGCTGCACGTGATGCCCATTCTCAAATGCCCGGTGGGCGCCAGCGACGGCGGTTATGCGATCAGCGACTTTCGCGCCCTGGACGAACGTGCCGGCACACTCGAGGACCTGCGCTCGGTAGCCGGCTCCCTGCGCAAGCGCAACATGCTGCTGACCCTCGACGTGGTAGTCAACCACACCTCGAATGAACACGAATGGGCCGTGCGCGCCCGCGCCGGTGAGAAAAAATACCAGGACTACTATTACTGCTTCGATAATCGCGATATCCCCGACATGTTCGAGGAGACCATGCCCGAGATCTTCCCGGAAACCTCGCCCGGCAACTTCACCTGGGACGAAACGATGGGCAAGTGGGTAATGACGGTCTTCAACAACTACCAGTGGGACCTGAATTACAGCAACCCGGCCGTTTTCATCGAGATGGTGGATATCATCCTGTTCTGGGCCAACCAGGGTGCGGATATCGTGCGACTGGATGCGGTTGCATTTCTGTGGAAGAAAATCGGCACCACCTGCCAGAATGAGCGCGAGGCGCACCTGATCCTGCAGCTGCTCAAGGATTGCTGCCAGGTGACCGCGCGCGGCGTGCTGTTCATCGCCGAGGCCATCGTCGCACCGGTGGAAATCGCAAAATACTTCGGCGAGGATGCCGTGATCGCAAAAGAATGCGAGATCGCCTACAACGCCACCCTTATGGCCCTGCTCTGGGATACGGTCGCCACCCATAACGCTAACCTGCTCAACATCGGTGTACGCAACCTGCCGAACAAGCTCGATCGTGCCACCTGGCTGAACTATATCCGCTGCCATGACGACATCGGCCTGGGCTTCGACGACAATGATATCCGTCTGGCCGGTTATGAGCCGCTGGCGCACCGTCGTTTCCTGGTGGATTACTTCACCGGGGAATACAACGATTCGCCGGCACGCGGACAGCCATTTGGTCGCAACCTGAAAACGGGCGATGCGCGCATATCCGGATCACTCGCCTCGCTGATAGGACTCGGTACGGCGCTGGATGACGGTAACCCGGAAGGGATCGACATAGCCGTGCGCCGTATCCTGCTGTTGCACAGCGTGATCTTGTCCTACGGTGGCATACCCCTGCTTTACTACGGCGACGAGATCGGTACGCTGAATGATTGCACCTACCTGGATGACCCCGCCAAGGCCAACGACAATCGCTGGCTGCACCGCCCCCGCATCGACTGGAACAAGGCAGACATGCGCAACCAGCACGGCAGCCTGGAACAGCGTATTTTCGAAGGGCTGCAAAGAATGATTGCCGTGCGCAAGTCCATACCGGCCTTCGCTGATTTCAATAACCGCGAGCTGCTCGATACCGGCAATTCCCACCTGTTCGTCTTCATGCGCACCGATCCGTTCCAGAGCGGGGATAACGTGCTGGTGGTGACGAACTTCGACAGCGCCCCCCAGTCACTCGACCTGATCGACCTGCGCAACCGCGGCCGCTTCGCCTATGGCCAGGTCCAGGACCTCTGCTCCGGCGAGACCCCATCGCTCTACAAGGACACGCTGGTCATTCCGCCCTACCGGTTCTACTGGCTCAGCGATCGACCCTCTTTCTAGCGGCTGGTACGCACGGCTCAATGGGTCGGCGAGCCCCGATCGGGCCAGGCTCTCAGCGCATACCGCGCAGATCCGTAGCGCCGGCGCATCCAGCAGGGCTGACGGGTCTCTTAAAACCATCTGATTTATATGGACAAAGCAGCCGATGCCCGTCCGGAGCAACGGACTGTCGCCGTTGAGCGACGCTCCATTAGTATATTTTTATAAGTCGATGTATTACCTGTATTCGCAGCTGATCCTGATTGGCGACATCCCCGCCGCCAAACCTGCACCACACACGCTGCGCAGCCATCCCTTCTAAACGGAAATATCATTATATCCACAGAATTATCCGCGTGTTACGCATCACAAGGCGTCAGCGGCACCCGGCTGTGTGCGGCACCGGCAGCGACCAACATGTCATGGTAATGACATCGCCGGTCAGCCAGTAAAGTCGCCGCCACGGCAAATCGGCATCCGTCCGACATACCGCTCCATCCAACTGTTCTAAAGTGGAATTTCTCTCCCACCCGGGCACGCTCTCGCATTTTACCGCCTGAATTCCGGCGCACGAGCGGCCCTTCGCGCGCTGAAAACGGCTGGCATGCTCCTTGCTTTACGAATTTGCGCACACGATCACACGACGCGCATCAGGTGCCGCAAGCGCGGCGCCGATAGCTGATAAACAACAGGTAAATGCATATGTATTCAAAAAAACACGGCAACTCATTGATTCGAGGCCTACTGGTAATAAGTCTGGCCACCCTGCTGGGCGCCTGCGGCGGAGGCAGCGGCAGTGTCGCGGGCACGACAGCCACGTCCAGCGCAAGCAACACCACAGGCACGACTAGAACGACTGACTCGTCCAGTTCGAGCAATACCAGCAGCAGCCCATCGGGGACTACCGCGACCGGCGCCATCAGCCTGTCATGGACGGCCCCGGTCGCCCGTGCCGATGGGACACCGCTATCGCTGTCAGAGATCGCCGGCTACCGTGTCCATTACGGAACGTCGTCCGGCAAATACACAAGTCACGTCAATATCACCAATGGTTCACTGCAATCCGCCACCGTGTCCGGCATACCGATCGGCACGTATTACGTCGCCATGTCGACATACGATGCAAGCGGGCTGGAAAGCAGTTACTCACCGCCCGTCCTCAAGAAAGCCCTGTAATCCGGCACTACACTGACTGTTCGCCCCCGGACCACTAACCGGCCCGGGGTACAGCATGGCCTCGGCGCCATCCAGTCTTGAGTCCCCGACACAGCCGACCGGGGGCGCACACCCTTGAATCCCCCGGCATCGGGCCGGAGAAGCCCCGCCCCACGTCCACGACGGCAGCCGGCCAGCCAGGGATTCAGCCCGCCCGACAGCATGCCGATACCCGCAGGTAGCGGCAAACATTGACCTGTGTCAACACAGGATCATGCCTTTCGTTA
>JBATJF010000074.1:0-5455 GCA_049668345.1 Gammaproteobacteria bacterium | reverse complement strand
CCTGGCCAGGCTATTGAAGCCGATTAAACAATCCGTGCATTCCGGTCGCGATCCGGCCCTGGCGGGGCTTTTCGAGGGTCAAAAGGAAGCGTTCGAGGAGGCACACGCTAACGGGCTGATGGCACGGAGCATGCTGCAGCGCGGCGAATGCCTCGACCGTCATAGCGGCAGGTTTCCGGTGCCGAAATGAGCGCTCCAGGCCCCGGAAACAATCCATTTCAGGGGCTTTCCTGAGTTATTTCTGTTGGTTGCCGAGGTCCGACCCGTGCTGACTTATGTCCGAATCGAGTGGGTAGATTGCCGTTGTAGGGCCGGATTCATTCGGCCAGCGGCCTGTTGCCAATCGACGCAAGGAGGTCGCCATGTCCTGTGACGCATTGCGCAGGGGTGCGTCATTACCTGCACCATCAAGCCGATCGCATCACCGTGGTTATCCTTTGTTTTCGGATATTACCGCAGCACGCCCGCTGGGTCTTGAATGGTCGAATGAATTCGACCCTGCAGGTCTGATGTCTGCCGTAATTGCCGGCCGCACAAGGCGCGTCAGGCAATCAATGCACGCTCGATGCCTATCCCTCGATAGTGCCCATGGCCGACTGCAGATAGTTCTTTACTCCCATCTTGCCGATCAGGTCGAGCTGCGTTTCCAGGTAGTCAAGATGCGCTTCGGTGTCTGCAAGTATACCTTCCAGGATATCCCGGGAAACGTAGTCCCGCACCGACTCACAATAGCTTATCGCCTCCACGTAATGTTCGCGCCCACCCTTTTCCAGCGTAAGGTCGCCCTGTATGCATTCCGGGACATCTTTACCTATCATCAATTTACCCGGCAACTGCATGTTTGGCAGTCCTTCGAGAAACAGGATGCGCTCGATCAGCTTGTTGGCATGCTGCATTTCCTCGATAGACTCCTTGTACTCGTGCTGCCCCAGGGCTTTCATGCCCCAGTTGTCATACATCCGTGCGTGGAGAAAATATTGGTTGATAGCCGTCAACTCAATCGCCAATGCCTGATTGAGCAGTTCCAGTACTTGTTTATCGCCTTGCATAAGTCATCCTCGATCTGTCCGGCTGAACTGTTTTATGGCCTTTCCGCGAAAAAATGTGCCCCCGGATTACCTGACGCCTTCCAGTGACTTCAACGCCTTCGCGGCACCCTTGTTACCGGCCTTTTCCGCCTTGCGATACCATTCCCGCGCCGTCCCGGAATCCTGCTTCACACCCAGACCCTGCTCGTACATCTTGCCAAGGTTGAACTGTGCCAGGGGATGACCGCGTTGCGCGGCCTTGCGGAACCAGTCCACCGCCTCAGCATAATCCAGGCTGACACCCTGGCCCTTTTTATACAGGATCCCGAGGTTGTTCTGGGCATCGGGATACCCGTGTTCGGCAGCCTTTCGGTACCAGCGTGCCGCTTCAGCATCGTCCTTGCCGACACCATTGCCTCTGGCGTAGCGCAAGCCCAGACTGTACTCGGCAGGTGGATAGCCCTTCTCTGCCGCCTTGCGATGCCATTTGACGGATTCCCGGTAATCCTGACCGACACCCTTGCCCGAGGAATAAGCGAGGCCCAGGTTTTGCTGGGCGATGACATCGCCCTTCTCCGCGGCCTTGCGGAACCACCGGGTGGACTGCGCGTCGTCTTTCCCGACGCCCTTGCCCTGCAGGTACAGGGTGCCCAGCTGGACCATGGCCTGGGTATCACCCGCGTCAGCGGCACGCTGCAACCACTTCAGGCCCTCGGCCTCATCCTTGTCCACGCCCATGCCCCGGGCATACATCATGGCGAGATTGATCTGCGCCTTGGTATCGCCCTGTGCGGCGGCCTTGCGGTACCATTCCAGTGCCGCGTCGTAGTCCTTGCTGACACCCTGCCCCGACCGGTAAAGATTGCCGAGGTTGGTCTGGGCCCGCGCATGTCCCTGCAAGGCAGCCTTGCGGTACCAGTCGGCGGCCTGTTTGACGTCCCGTTCAACACCCTTACCCGCTTCGTAACGCTGGGCAAGCCGGTACTGGCTTGCCGCATCCCCCTGCGCGGCCGCCTTGCTGTCCTCCTCGAAGGTAGTGGCGTACAGGGCCGGAGCCGGCAGGACAATCAGGAGTGTGAACAGGGTCGTGGCAAGCAGTCTGGGCATGGCGCAGGTTTCCGGCGGGTCGGTACAGGATGACCCAGAATATAGCCGGTTTGGCCGAACGCAGTAAGACTGTACAGACCAGCAGGCACCGGGAGATGTCGGCCAGTCACCTGCCGGCATCCGGGAAATCGCCGACGCGGTCCGGCGTGTCCGCTTCATGAAGTGAATGCTCCACCGGCTATAGCCGGTCGCTTCGGGTCAGGGCTGAAAGCCGGATCGATCGGCCATCCGGCCGATTAACCCCTTCTCCCACCGGGAGAGGGGCCATGCGGGACAGCAGCGGGGCCGACTCAATGGCCGTTAGCTGATTCGATGGTCACCCGGAATTCCGCGCCGGGTTCGCGGTTGACCACATCCACCTGGCCGCCCATGGCCCGGGCCAGCTGGTGCACCAGTGCCAGGCCGATACCGGTGCCAACGGTCTCGCGGGTGAGTTCGTTTTCCGACCGGTAGAACAATTTGAAGATCTTTTTCATCTGGTCCCCGGGGACGCCGGGGCCGTAATCCCGCACACTGAACTGCACACTGCCGTCACGCAGTCGTTGACAGCCGATGTCGATGACCTTCTGTTCCGCGCTGGCGGAAAACTTGATGGCATTGTCCACCAGGTTGATAAAGATCTGGATAAACCCGTCCGGATCGGCCTGGATGCTGGCCCGCCCCGCTTCCGGATCGCAGTGCAGGTTCAGCTCGAAACCCGCACGTTCAAGCTGCGAGGCAACCCTGGACTGAATGCCATCCATCAGCTCGGCAACTGTCAGTGTTTTTGTCTCAACCTGCAGGTTATTGCGGGTCATGCGCGCCAGCTGCAGCACATTGGCGATCAGGCGGGACAGGCGTTCGCTTTCATCGTAGATGTAATCGTAGTAGAGCTTTTTCTTTTCATCGGAGGCCCAGCCCTCGCGCAGGATTTCGCCATACATGCGAATCGAGGTGAGCGGTGTTTTCAGTTCGTGACTGACGGCGGAGACGAAATCCTGCTGCTGCCGGGTGAGGTCGATTTGCCTCGCCCCGAGCCGGTACATCAGGTAAAAGCCGACGCACAGTACCAGCAGCAGGATCGCTGCCAGCCAGGCGATGACCCTGCCACCGGCACCTGCCGGCAGCCGCTTGATGCTCAGGATCAGTTCCACGTCACCCAGCGGCGCTGACAGGCGCGTCTGGTAAAGCAGCGTTCCGCGCAATGCCTCGCCACTGGACAGGTATTCCCGCGCCGCCTGCCCGCTGAAGGCCGATAACACGCCACCCCGATACGCAACCAGCAAATCACTCATGTTTGACAGGGCCGTGTCGAGGAACATTGTTTCGATCAGGCCGTGGACAAACGGCTGCTGCTCGATCAATGCACCCTGTATGTAACGCTGGCCGTCACGCCAGACCTTGCGGAACAGCACAAAATGACCACTGTCGAGCAGGCTGAATTCGAATGGATCGATCTCGCTTTCGAAGGTGCGGATGCGGATTGCGCTGTCCAGCGGTGACTGCACCGGGGCGTCGGTCTCGCGCGTGCCCGAAAAATACGCGGCGCCGGATTCATCCACCGGTTCCGGCAACGCGCTGCGCTCCCTGCGCGCGCGTTTGGCGGCGACAAGCGCCCCGCCCGTGTCCTGGCGCCGGGCTTCATCGGCGGATCCGGACTGATAGCGGTAATCCAGTTGCAGATCCTCGACCCGACCGAGGGTGCCGGCGGCCTGCTGCTCCTGCTCACGGGGCGCGGCGGCCTTGTTGAGCCGGTCGAAGGCGGCCTGGCCCGGCAGCTCTTCTGCAGCCGGTTCCACCGTTGCCGGGACGGCACGATCATCCAGGGCGCGCTGCTGCCATGGGTCCCTGTCACCGGCAACCAGCGGGGCAGCCGTGCCCGCCTGGCCGTCGAGACGTGCCTCGGTCGCAGGCAATGCATCCACGCTGGACGCTTCGCTCACCGCACTGCCGGGCCTGCTGTCCCGCACCAGCCGGTTGCGGCTGAGGAGCTGTTCTATTTGCCGTTGCAATACCAGCCGCTGCTGCAGTTCCCCGGCGGAAATTCCGTAACTCGACATGACGGTTCCCGATGGAGGCACCAGCGGCGTCGTGAACTCCCCGCGGGTATCGACCTGGAAGTAGCCGACCAGGCCGGGAATGCTTGACACGGGCGGCCAGGCCGACAGCGCCGAGCGTTGCAGGAAGTTGGCCGCCGGATCACCCGCCACGTTCAGGAAGGCATAATCGGCGAACGAACGCGACTCCTCGGTGTTGATCAGCTCAATGATGCGGTCATCGATGCGCGCAGCCAGTTCTTCTGCCAGCACCCGGTACTGGTGAAACGCCTCCCACTTCAACTGGCTATAGGCCTGGTAGACAAGGATCCCGGCCGGGATGGCCAGGGCAAGAAAAAACACGGTCAGCCAGAGCCGCAGTCTTTTCCGGTCCAGGCCCGTCAGCGGGTTGCTGAACATGGCGGGTCTGTTAGCGGGGCGGGTCATTCCGCCAGCAGCCGGTAACCCGCGCCGCGCACCGTGACCAGGTAACGGGGTTGCGCCGGGTTCGTTTCTATCTTGCGCCGCAGCTTCGCAATATGAATATCGACGGTGCGGGTTTCCATATCGAGATTCCTCGCATAGCCCCAGACCTTTGCCAGCAACTCGTCCCGGGACACCGGCCGATCCGAATTCAGGCGCAGGTACTGCAGCAGCTCCACCTCGCGGCGGGTGAATGACAATGCTTCCTCACCGCGCTGGCCCTGGAGATTACGGCAATCGACCACGACGTCTTCACCCAGCCTGAGGGTGGCATCCCGTTCGGCGCCGGTGCGGGAGCGGCGCAGCACGGCCTGCACCCGCAGCACCAGTTGCGCAACCGAGAACGGCTTGGCCACATAATCGTCGGCGCCCAGCGACAAACCCTGGATGATGTCCTCATCCGTACTCTTGGCCGTCAGCATAATGACCGGCTGATCGCGATCTTCCGCGCGGATGCGGTTGCAGATTTCGAAACCGTCCATACCCGGCAGCATGACATCCAGCAGGACCAGGTCGAAGCGTCCGCTCAGCGCCATGTCCAGGCCCGCCGGGCCGTCGGCCGCGCACTCCACCGCGTAACCATGATAGACGAGGACATCCATCAGCCCGGTACGGATGGCCTCTTCGTCTTCAACGATAAGGAGTCGGAGCTTGCGTTGCATGAATTGTCTGTCCTGGCGAGTCCTTGCCCGGCATCCTGTGATGAATTATCTCTCATCCGCCATGCCGGTTCGAGCATTGCTGTATTAAACAGGAGCCAGTAATCATGGCTACTCGGTGGAAATTCCGTCATTCCCGCGCAGGCGGGAATCCAGAGTGTTT
>JBATJF010000073.1:0-17276 GCA_049668345.1 Gammaproteobacteria bacterium | reverse complement strand
ACCTGGCGCATGGAGGACGAGGCCTTCAGTATCGAGCTCATCCAGCTGCTGCCGGATTTCGTGCGTGCCGTGTTCGCCTCCAAGGGGCTGCCGCAGGAGGTGATCGATGCCGTGAGCAGCTACTGTGTGTTCGGTACCATCGTGCGCAACCGGTCCGCGGCCCCGCTGTCCTACAATGTCGCGGACTGGCGCTATCTGACGGCCGACGGCGTGGCGCATACCGGCAAGACCAAGGCCGCATGGGTGAACGAATGGCATGACATGGGTATCGCGTTCCGCTGGACGCTGCTACCGGAGGCGCAGACCTTCCAGGTTGGCGACTGGGGTCAGGGCTTCACCACGGTCGCGCTGCCGCCCGGCACCCGTTTCGATCTGCACTTTGGCTGGAATCAGCAGGGCAAGCCCGTTCAACACATCATAAAGGATATGCAGTGTGCACCTGAAGATATTGAAAAATAGATGGATATTACTGATCGCCGTGCTGCTGCCAGGCGCTTTGCCGCTTGCACAGGAGCCGGTCCCGGAACTGAGTTACCAGCTGACGCGGCTGGAGGTACCGGTTGCGGCGCCCGGATTTGCGCTTACCGATATGGATGGCAAGACACACCGCGTGGAGGACTACCGCGGCAACTGGGTGCTGATCAATTTCTGGGCGACCTGGTGTCCGCCCTGCCGCAAGGAGATGCCGTCGCTGGAAAAGCTCTACCAGGCGTATCAAGACCGGTCGTTCAGGGTGCTGGCGGTGAACCAGTGGGAGGACGTTGACCACGTGTTTTCCTACATGGGCGAGCTGAACGTGTTTCCGAGCTTTCCGATCCTGTTCGACCCGGAGAGCAAGATATCGGAAGCCTACGGGGTACGTGGCCTGCCGACCTCGTTCATCATCGACCCGCAGGGTCGCATTGCCTATCGGGCGGTCGGCGGACGGGAATTCGATCACCCGGAGGTGATCAGGCTGATCGAGGGGTTGCTGGCGCGCTAGCCAGGCGGCACGGACGTCATTTCCCGGTGGCGGGGCCGGTCGCGGGATCCGTGCTTTTCGCTTGCGACGTGTTGCGGATGTCGAAGTGGTTCTTGATCTCGATGCGGCCATCGGCTTCCAGCGTACCGAAGCGGTCACCCTCGGCGCTGACGATGACCACCACCGGGTCCTGGAACAGCGGCCGGCGTACGAAATGCAGCTGCCAGCCGAAGTTCTCGATCTGGCGCAGCGAGGTCATCTGATCCTCGTTGAGGATGTCCACGAGATTGTTCGGTACGGGTGCCAGGCGGTTGCGCTTCTCGGACCAGGCGGACGAGCCGGGGGCATCGGTTCTGCCGCTGCCGGCACGGATTGTGAATTCGGTGTCGATACTGATCTTGCCGTCCTGGTCGAGCACGCCGATCTGGTCGTTTTTCGCGTTGCTTACCACCGGGATCGGGTCCTGGAACAGCGGGCGGCGCACGAACTTCAGCTGCCAGCCCAGCGCAGTGATTTCGTCCAGTGTTTTTGCCTGCGCCGCGGTCAGCACCTGCCGCAGGTTCTCGGGAATGGCCTGTTCTCCCTTGCGTTTGTCGTTTTGCATCAGTCGGTACCCGTGTTGCCCGGAAGGGAAATGCTTGTGAATCCATGAGGGTATTCGGCGCCGCCGGCCCGTCCCTTGAACGAAATGTTCCAGGGGCAGCCATCCCGGTCCGGCCGGCGCGGCCGGCAAGACCCCTGCGTCGCCCCGGAACTGGGCTATGCTATGTGGTATGTCCCTGCGAACAGCCCCCATCCTGCCGGTCCTGGGCCTGCTGCTGTGCGGGGCCGTTTCGGCGGAAGATGCCGACTGGCCCGAGTCTGTCACGGAGGTTGATACCGCCCGGGTCAACGAAGGGTCGCTGGTATTTCTCGCGTCTCCTCCGGAGCGCCGGGTCCTGCAGACGCGCAACCGGCTGACCATCGGTGCGGACAGCCTGGCCAGCGGCTGGGTCGCGCTCGAACAGTGCCAGGGCAACCTTGATCCCGTCGCCGCGGTCGAGATCGTGTACCGCTACCATGGCCTGCGCGGTCTGCGCGTGGCGTCGGCAACGGGTATGGATACGGCGCGTGTGGCCGGCAACACCGTGCAGCTGACCGGTGTGCGGCCGGGTGGCGAGGTGTGCATCGTGGCCGAGGTGCAGGTGCTGAAACCGGACGGTGCCGGCGGCTACCGCCTGCAAAGCGGCCCGTTTCACCGCCGCTTCCTGGACGGCTATTATCCGCTTGCGCTCGATTACCGCGTCGAGTGGCCGGCCAGCCGGCTGGTGCTGCTGTCGGCAGTGCCCCCGGCGCAAGAGGGTTTTGCAGTGCAAACGCAGCCAGGCAGTCTGCAGATCGACACCCTGTTCGAAGGCCGGCTGACCATCGAGCTGCAGTTCGAGTCCCTTCAGGATTAGAGGAGATTTGTAACAACAAACTCGCGCAGAGACGCAGAGATCGCAGAGAAATATAGTTCAATAATATCTCGCGCCAAGGCACCAGGACGCCAAGGCAGAAACAAGTGAATCCTCCGCAGGAGCGGACGTTTTTCCGCGAATAGTGCAGCCATCGTCGTTACAAACAAATGCGGGAATAGCAAAGATAAGCCTCTGTGCTCCCTGTGACCCCTGTAGTAATTTTCCCCGGCACCTTCGCCTCTTTTATCAGGGTGGTTTGCGAAGTGAAGCCCTGCGGTCTCTGCGTCTCCCGGCGATTGCTCCCGGCATTGCTCTACCTCCTCGGTAACTGCTCCATGCGTTACTCTACCTCCTACATCCATGTAGTCGTACGTCCCTGTAGTCGTGCGCGAGTCCTTCTTCGAACAGATTTGCGTTTACCCGTTGCCCGAGCCGGCAATCAGGAACACCCCGAACACCATCAGGGCGCCCGCAGCGAGGTTTTTCGACAGTCCCTGTTCGTGAAACAGCCAGGCCCCGTACAGCATGCCGAACAGCAGGCTGGTGCGCTTGACCGCGATCATGTAGGCGACCTCGATCTGTCCGATGGCGTAGAAATGTGTCACCACCATGACCGCCATGCAGGCGCCGATGGCGAGGTGCGCCAGCGGGTGCCGGCCCAGTGCGCGCCAGGTGCCGATATGGCGTGACCCGAACACCAGCGCAGTCACGCCGCCCAGCGCGACGAAATAGAACGGCCCGAAAAATCCCGGCGTGACATGCGCTAACGCTGCCTTGCCGAGCACCGAGGTCAGGCTGTAGATGGCCGCGGTGATCAGCATCAGGCGCGAGCCCGGCTCGCGTGCGATAGCGTGAAACGGTGCGAATATGCGCCAGCCCGTGCTGTCGCGCACCGCCTGCAGATTCAGCAGCCAGGCACCGCATACCACCAGCAGGATACCGGCGAAGCCGGCCGGGCTGACCTGTTCGCCGAGCAGCAGGTAGCCGGTCAGCACGTTGAACACCGGGGTGAAGGCCAGGTAGGGCAGGGTGAGCGAGAGCGGTGACTCGCGGATCGCCCGCATGTACAGCCACATGGCGAGGATTTCCAGCGGCATCAGCACGGCCACCCAGCCCCAGAATGCGGCCGTCAGCGCCGGCCAGGGCTGCAGCAGCAACAGGGGCAGCAGCAGCACACCGGCCACCCCGAATCGTACCAGCACCAGTTCGCCGGGCCGGTAGTGCGCGAGGAAACGCTTGGACAGCGCATCCGCGGTCGCGAGGAAAAAAGCGGACAGCAGGGTCAGTCCAAGCCAGTTCATGGGGGTGTGAGGTGTGGTTGAATCGGGCCGGGTACCGGGCGCAGACGCGAGTATACCGGTTCCCGCGCGCCGTCAGCAGTGACTGCGCAGGCGATAATCACGCCGGATTTTTATACAATACGGGTATCATGGAAACACGGGTATTTCTTTCGCCGCCTGGTTGTCTCCCCCTGGACCTGGATGAGTCCGCTTACGCCGTCGACCACGACCGCACCCAACGGTAACCCAGCTATGAAATGCAGTGCAGAACGCCTGATCGACGCGATGATCGGCGTCGACCTGGCCAAGCAGCGCAAGGCCGAACAGGAGCGTGCCACCATTGCCAGAAAGGCCACCTATGTCGTGACGGTGTCGCGCGGTTACGGCTCGCGTGGCAAGCAGGTGGCGCAGGCGCTGGCCGACCGCCTGGGCGTGCGCTGTTGCGACCGCACCATCCTGGAGGAGGTTGCCAAACGCGCCGCGGTAGACGTTGAGCTGGTCGCGAAACTCGATGAAACCGTCAGGCGTTCCTCCCTGATGCCCTGGAAGGCCGCGTTCACCGGCAAGACACTGGGCGAGCAGCGCTACCTGGATCACCTGATAAAGGTGGTTCTGAACATCTCGAAAAAGGGCGGCGTCATTGTCGGGCGCGGTGCGCACCTGATTCTCGGGCCCGAACGCGCCTTTCGTGTCCGTATCGTCGGCAGCCCGGATGCCTGTGCCGCGCGGATTGCCGAGCGGGAACACATTGATCTGGCAGCGGCCAGGGTACGCGTGCGGACTGTCGACGAGGAGCGTGCCGGGTACCTGCAGAAACTCTACGGTTCAGACATCAAGGACTGCAGCGACTACGACTTCGTCATCAACTCGGACCGCTTCAGCATCGAGCAGATGGTCGACATGATACTCGGCGGCATGCGGCAGGCGGGCTTCGAGATTCCCCCGGATATCCTGCAGGCCGGCTGAGCAGCCCTGGCGCGTAATCCCGTCCGGGCGTGCCGGCGCCCTGTGGCCAGGGACGGGTGGATGCAGCGAGTCCGGACTGTCCGTGGTGTGGTATCAACCCGGATGTTCGCAGGAGCGGCTATGCTCGGCCGGCACTTGTGGCCGGCTGATACCCGCTTATCTGGCCAGACTCAGGGAGGGGCGGGTGAACAATAGCTGCTCGATCTCCGCGGCAGGTCGGGGTGGGCTGAACAGATAACCCTGCATTTCATCGCAGCCGTTATCGCACAGGAAGGCGCGCTGTTCATCTGTCTCCACACCCTCGGCGATGACAGTCAGATTAAGGGTATGACCGAGGGCGAGGATGGCCTTGATGATGGCCGCATCGTTCCTGTCATGCGGGATATCCAGCACAAAGGAGCGGTCGATTTTCAGCTTGTTAAGCGGGAAGCGCTTCAGGTAGCTCATCGACGAGTAGCCGGTACCGAAGTCATCGATTGCCAGTCGCACACCCAGCTTGCGCAGTTCACCCAGTTTCTCGATGGTTGCGACCGCGTTGTGCATGATGCAACTCTCGGTTATTTCCAGCTCCAGGCAATGCGGTTCGAGCCCGGTCTCGGCAAGGATGTTGCTGACAGTCCGGATCAGGCGGTCATTGATCTGGTGGCCTGACAGATTTATTGCCATTGGCAACGGGGTTTCCAGTGCATCCTGCCATTTCCTGGCCTGCGTGCAGGCGGCGTGCATGACCCATGCACCAAGCCGCTCGATCAGGCCGGCATCTTCGGCGATCGGGATGAACAGGTCGGGCGGCACCATGCCATGCCGTGGGTGCTGCCAGCGCAGCAGTGCCTCCAGTCCCACGATGCAGCCGGTCTGCAGCGATACCTGCGGCTGATAGTGCAGCAGGAATTCGTTTCTCTCCAGGGCATGGCGCAGGTCGGTCTCCATTGACAGCCGCTTGTTGGCGGCTGTCGTCATGTCGACGAGGTAGAACCGGTACTTGTTGCCGCCATCGGTCTTGGCGTCGAACATGGCAACATCTGCATGTTTCATCAGCGAGGTGACATCATGCCCGTCCTGGGGATACATGCTGATTCCGATGCTGGCACCCAGGAAGACTTCACGCCCGGAAACATGGAATGGCATGGCCAATGTGGACAGCAGCCTTCGTGCAACCTCGGGCACAGCATCCGGGGTGGCCAGGTCCTCGAGGATTATCGTGAATTCGTCGCCGCCCAGGCGTGCGACTGTATCGCCATCGCGTGCCGTGTGAAGCAAGCGCTGCGCGACCTGTTTCAGCAAGTCATCACCTGCCGGATGGCCGAGCGAGTCGTTGATTTTCTTGAAGCCGTCCAGGTCCAGGAACAGCAGCGCCAGCTGCCGTTGATTGCGCCGGTGATGCAGCAGGGCGTGGGTGAGCCGGTCGCTGAACAGCAGCCGGTTGGGCAGGTCTGTGAGCGGGTCATGGTGCGCCATGTGGTCCAGCTTTTTCCGTGTGGCGTGACGCTCGCTGATGTCCAGGATAATGGCGACAAATGCCTGTTCGGAACCCGGCGCGGAAAGCTGCAGATTCACCTCCACGGGGTAACAGGAACCGTCCTTGCGACTGTGTACCGTTTCGAACTGCACGCGCTGGCTTGATCCGTCCAGCAATGGCTCCAGCGTTTCCATGAACGCCTCGCGGGTCACTTCCGGCTTGATGTCCACGGGCGTCAGGTGGTGCAGTTCCTCCATGGTGTAGCCGAGGTTGTTACGCGCGCCCTGGTTGACATTCAGGAACCTGAGTGAATCCTTGCTGAAGATGTAGATCTCGTTTAACGAGTGTTCGAGAATCTCGCCCAGGCTATGTGCCCTTTCATGGAGATGCCGGTCGAGCATTTGCCGGGCTTTCCGGTGTTCGTTGAAGATCGAAGTCAACAGCAGGGTGGTAATGGATATGGTACCCACGAATGACTGCAGCAAGAGCAGCGATTCGTTCATGTCAGCGCGCACGAACGGTCCGACACCGCCGATGGTGCCCCACAGGGCGCTGGTCGCGACAAGGGTGATGCAGGCGGTGGCCCCGTGCTTGCCGAAGCGAAGTGCGGCCCAGGCGAGCGGGATAAGGGGCAGGAATGCCAGCGGGTAGTTATTGATTGCGAGCGGCGACTGGCGTCCGAACACGACTAGCGCAATCAGCAGTGTGCCGACTGACAGGCATGCAGCTTCGAGAATGCGTGCCGCGGACCAGTCCGCTTGCGGCAGGGTCTTCCAGGTCAGCAGCAGCGGTGTCAGCATCAAGACACCGCCGGTATCGCCCAGCCACCAGGTGATCCAGATCGCCGCGAAATCAGGCCCGTTGGCGGGTGCTGTTTCCAGCAGCGTGAGGGTGCCTACCGTTGCACTGAGCATGGTCGCCAGCAGGCCGCCGGCAACGACAAGGACAATCAGGCCGCGGGTACTGTCCAGCGGATTTCCTGGCCTGGCCAGTTTCTGCACCAGCAGGGCGCCCGAGACGGCCGCGAGCGTATTGCCCGTCGCGATACCCAGAGATCCGATGACCGACAGATCAGCCATGACATTGACGGTAAACGCGCCAAGTGTGATGAAAGGCCACAGGCGCAGGCCGAACATCAGCAACGCTGCCAGGGCAATACCGCTGGGCGGCCATACGGCGGTGACGTTGTTGTGCACGACGGCCAGCTGCAGTCCCAGCTCGGCTGACAAGACGTAGAGTACTGTCACGCCCAGGCCGGCCAGAATCAGTCGCGTCGTTTGCTGGCTGCCCGGCTGCACGACAAGCGGGTTAGTGTCCATGAAATCCCTTTCTCGAGTGGGTCATTTCGGGCATCGTCCCGGATACCCGCCATTCTGGAAAGGAGCATCGACCACGGGTTCCGTATCTTGACCCTGCACAGATGTCCGGCGGACCGGTTAATGCGGAATAAATTGCTGATTTACGGTAAAATGCCGCCTCAACAGGAAGTCCATCATGTCCGAGATCACCGTTCCCAAGGCCGCCGCCCTGTACGACTACCCGAAGTACTGGGCGGAATGTTTCGGCAGCGCGCCGTTTCTGCCCGTATCACGGGCGGAGATGGATATGCTGGGCTGGGACGCCTGCGACATCATCCTGGTAACGGGGGATGCGTATGTGGATCACCCGTCGTTCGGCATGGCGATCATCGGCCGGCTGCTGGAGGACCAGGGTTTCCGTGTCGGCATCATCGCGCAACCCGACTGGCATTCGAAACAACCGTTCGAGGCGCTTGGACGACCGGAGCTGTTTTTCGGCATCACCGCCGGCAACATGGACTCGATGATCAACCGCTACACGGCCGACCGCAAGCCACGCTCGGACGACGCTTACACGCCGGGCGGGCAGGGTGGTGCGCGTCCGGACCGCTGCACGCTGGTCTATGCGCAGCGCGCCCGGGAGGCATATCCGGACGTGCCCGTCGTGCTGGGCGGTATCGAGGCCTCGCTGCGCCGCATCGCGCACTACGACTACTGGCAGGACAGCGTGCGCCGTTCCATCCTGCTCGATGCGCATGCCGATATCCTGCTTTACGGCAATGCCGAGCGCGCCGTGGTCGAGCTGGCGCACCGTCTGGCGGCGGGTGAATCGATCCGCAACATCACCGACATCCGCGGCACGGCCTTCCTGCGCCACGAGTCGCCGCCCGGCTACAGCGAGATCGATTCCAGCCGCATCGACCGGCCGGGACGGGTCGAGGCGCGCATCAATCCCTACATCAGTACCGAGGAGCTCCCGGCGTGCGAGCAACAGCGCCGCAACAACGCCTGGCTTGGCCTGGACGAAAACGGCAGCCCGCTGGTGGAACCGGTGCATCCGAAACTCGAACGCGCGCAGACCGTGATCCGCCTGCCGTCATTCGAGAAGGTACGCAACGATGCCGTGCTCTACGCGCATGCCAGCCGCGTGCTGCACCTGGAGACCAATCCCGGCAACGCGCGTGCCCTGGTGCAGAGTCACGCGGGCGTGGACCTGTGGCTCAACCCACCGCCGATTCCGCTCACGACGGAAGAGATGGACTACCTGTTTGACCGGCCCTATGCGCGCGTGCCGCACCCGGTGTACCGGGGTGCGCGCATCCCCGCCTACGAAATGATCCGCTTCTCGGTGAACATCATGCGCGGCTGCTTCGGCGGCTGCACCTTCTGTTCCATCACCGAACACGAGGGGCGCATCATCCAGAACCGCTCGCAGGCCTCGATCCTGCGCGAAGTCGAGACGATCCGCGACAAGGTTCCGGGTTTCA
Source organism: Gammaproteobacteria bacterium (assembly GCA_049668345.1). Lineage (GTDB taxonomy): Bacteria > Pseudomonadota > Gammaproteobacteria > UBA9214 > UBA9214 > UBA9214. The sequence continues at coordinate 8,386 of JBATJF010000073.1, read as the reverse complement.
CCGGTGTGATCTCCGACCTAGGTGGCCCGACCGCCAACATGTACCGTATCGCCTGCAAGAGCCGGGAGATCGAGGCTGCCTGCCGCAAGCCGAGCTGCGTTTATCCCGGCATCTGTCCAAACCTCGACACCGACCACGCGGCGCTCACGCAACTGTATCGCGCGGCGCGCAAACTGCCTGGCATCAAGAAGGTGCTGGTCGCGTCCGGTGTGCGCTACGACCTCGCCATCGAGGACCCGGAATACGTGAAAGAGCTGGTCAGCCACCATGTCGGCGGCTACCTGAAGATCGCGCCCGAGCACACCGAAAACGGACCGCTGTCGAAGATGATGAAGCCCGGGATCGGCGCCTATGACCGCTTCCGCGAAATGTTCGAGACCTTCTCGAAACAGGCCGGCAAGGAACAGTACCTTATCCCGTACTTCATCGCCGCGCATCCCGGTACCAGCGACGAGGACATGCTCAACCTCGCGCTGTGGCTGAAGCGCAACGGCTTCCGCGCCGACCAGGTGCAGGCGTTCTATCCCTCGCCGATGGCGACCGCCACCGCCATGTACCGCTCCGGGAAGAACCCGCTGGCCCGGGTGACCTACAAGAGCGCGGCGGTCGAGAGCGTGAAGAGCCCGGAGCAGCGTCGCCTGCACAAGGCCTTGCTGCGCTATCACGATCCCCGCAACTGGCCGCTGTTGCGTGCCGCGCTGATCGGGATGGGGCGCGCGGAGCTGATCGGTGACGGCAGGAACCAGCTCATCCCGTCGCAGCAGCCGGACGAGGCGCGCGACTACCAGGCCCCGCGGCGCAAGAATTCCGAGCGTGCGCACCAGCGCCGCACCAGGGGCAGGAAGGTGCTCACCCAACACACCGGCCTGCCGCCCCGGTCGGAGCGCTAGCCTGGAAATTGCATCAGCCGGAACAGGCATGGCGCTTACGCCCGTGCAGACGATCAGTATCTTGTACGTCGTGTCCGCATGCCTGACATGACCACCCGGAGATGCTGGACTATGCTGCCCTTATGACGCAAGCGCTTCTGCACATTCGCGGCATGCCCTACGTGCCCGGCAGTGCTCGCGGCGTGCTGCAACACGGCATGGGCGAGGACAGCGACGGCCGTATCGTTGTGCTGGAATCGCTCCTGTCGGGATCATTGCCGCATCACCCGGCCGGTATCGTCGTGATCAATGGCGCGCCACTGTCACATGCCATGATCCCGCTGTTTGGCAGCGGCGTACCCACGGTTCTGGTCACGCCTGCACAGGCCGCGGTCCTGCGCGAGGGTGTCGAGGTGTTGCTCGATGGCAGCACCGGTCTGATCATCTCATCCGCCGTGGCCACCACCGGCACCGGTTTGCCGCCAGTGCTTCCGCCCGCGGTGACATCCGATGGTACCCGGATCACCCTGCGCGTCAGTGCCCGTGACCCGCACGCTGCGCAACGTGCCGTTGCCCTCGGCGCCGAGTCCATCGGCCTGGTGCGTTCCGAGTTCCTGGTGCCCGCTGATGCCCGGCAGCGCCCGGATGCGGCCTTCTTCCGACAGGCCTTCGCTGCGTTGTGCGCTGCGGCCGGCGGCCTGCCGGTGACCATCCGCCTGATCGACATCGCGGCCGACAAGCAGCCGGCCTGGCTGCCGGCACAGGCCGGTGTCGGCGGGGCGCTCGGACGTCAGGGTGTACGCTTGTACGCGGACCCGGTCGTGCATGCCGTCTATCGGGCGCAACTGGAGGCCATTGACAGCCTTGTGGCCGAGGGTGAGTTGCGCGTGTTGTTGCCGTACGTGGCCGATCGGGTGGAACTGGAATTCTGGTGCCGGGACATCCAGGCGCAGCTGTCACGGCCCCTGCCCATCGGCGCCATGGCCGAGACACCGGCCGCCGCGCTGGCGCTTGGCGAATGGCTCGAGGTCGCGGATTTCGTGGGACTGGGATGCAATGACCTGATGCAGTGCCTGTTCGGTGCCGACCGCGACCGCCCGGAACTGGCGCACTACCTCGATCCCCATGCGCCCGCGCTGTACCGGTTCCTGCACCAGGTTGCCGGCGGGATACGGGGGCAGGGTGAGCGCGTGCAGCTGTGCGGGGTGCTGCCGCAGCTGCCCGGTATCCTGCCGGTGTTGCTGGGTCTGGGGTTCCGTGTCTTCTCGGTGGAGGCCGCGCAGCTGCCCTGGCTGGTGCAGTCGATTACGCAGACCGATATCGGGGTGGCGCGGGATCTGGCAGAGCAGGTATGTCGTGTGCGATCCTCGCAAGCGGTACGGGAGCTGCTGGGTCTGGCTGCAAGCCGGGAATCGTAGCAACGGACGCGGTCCGCGAAGGATTCGGCCGCCAAATTCGCGCATGAGATGCGCTCCTACACTCATGGATGCACCGTGTAGGTGCGGACGTTGTCCGCGAACAATCGGGAACAGGGCGATGCCCTGAAAGGCAGGGACCGGGACCAATGCCGTTCCGGCATGTGCCCCGGCCCCTGTGGGACGTATCAGCGAATAGCCGGATTACTCTGTCGGTGCACCGTAGCCGGGACCGTAGCCGGGACCGGGACCATAACCCGGTCCAGGGCCGTAACCCGGTCCGGGACCGTACTCGGTGCCGGGGCCATAACCGGGGCCTGGCCCATAGCCGGGGCCCGGTCCGTAACCTCCATCGCCGCGCGGACCATAGCCGCGGTCGCGGCCGTAGTCACGATTGCTGCGGTTGCCCATGCCGAATCCGGAACCGCTGTCGTCGCGTGGACCATAGCCGCGGTCGCGGCCGTAATCCCGGTTGCTGCGATTGCCCATGCCGAAGCCCGATCCTGAACCTGAACCCGTGTCGCTGTCATTGCCCGGCCCCGGACCATTGCCGGCCTCGCGTCCGTCGCCCGGTCCGTACTGGTGTTGATAGCGCTGTTCGTAGCGCTTCTGGTAACTGTCGCCATAGCCACGGTCGCGACCGTAATCCCGGTTGCTGCGATTGCCCATGCCGAAGCCCGAGCCGCTGCCCTCGCGCGGGCCGGAGCTGTAGTCGCGATCCTGGCCCCGGCTGGAGCCCATGCCCATGCCACTGGCTTCGGCCGTGGTTATCACCATCGAGCCGGCCAGCGCCATGGCGGCCATGATGCTGGAAATCTGGAATGATCGTTTCAAGTTGTATTCTCCTTCTGTACTGTCAGGGTTTTGTCTGGCGCTGCAATATCGCGCGCTTCACGCACTTCCGGTACGCGCTGTTCATAATGCGCCACAATTCCGCCATTGCCAAATGATCCCGGTCAAGCGCCGTGGTGTTCCCGGGGCCGCCTGTGTTCGCGCACCGCGACTTCTGTTGTCGCAGGGTGCTGATTCCAGCCGGAAACATCGCTGCCGATACTTTGCAAACAGTGCGCCGTGGTTATATCGTTCACGGCCTTGCAAGCCGGGGATACAACCGGCGTTCAACCGGGAAGATACGAACCATGCAGTATGAAACCATTGATGCCGTGATCACGCCGCAGGGCAGCCTCGACGTGCTGTCGCGGGCCGAGGTCGCCAAGCTGCTCGATACCACCAAGGGCGGGCTGTACAGCACGCTGCGCAATTGTGCGCTGGCGGTGCTGAACGTGGGCAGCATGCTGGACGACGGCAAGGAATTGCTGGAGCGCTACAAGTCCTTCGACATCCAGATCATCCCGGAAGAACGCGGTATCAAGCTCAAGGTCACCGGTGCGCCGGCCAGTGCCTTCGTCGACGGCGTCATGATCAAGGGCATCAGCGAGCACCTGCTGGCGGTGCTGCGCGACGTGGTGTACGTCAGCGACAAGATCGCCACCAATCCGAAGTTCGACCTGGTCTCCTCGGAAGGCATCACCAACGCCGTGTTCCACATGCTGCGCAACGCCAACATCCTGCGTCCGCTGACCAACCCGCGCCTGGTGGTGTGCTGGGGCGGCCACTCGATCAGCCGCGAGGAGTACGATTACACCAAGGAGGTCGGCTACCAGCTCGGACTGCGCGGCCTGGATACCTGCACGGGCTGCGGCCCGGGTGCGATGAAAGGCCCGATGAAAGGCGCGACCATCGGGCACGCCAAGCAGCGTATCCGCGACGGCCAGTACCTCGGCATCACGGAGCCCGGCATTATCGCCGCCGAATCGCCCAACCCGATCGTCAACGACCTGGTGATCCTGCCGGACATCGAGAAGCGCCTGGAGGCGTTCGTGCGCACCGGCCACGGCATTGTGGTGTTTCCCGGCGGCGTGGGCACTGCCGAGGAAATCCTCTACGTGCTAGGCATCCTGCTGCACCCGGATAACGCGAAGCTGCCGTTCCCGCTCATCTTCACAGGCCCGGCCGGGTCCGCAGACTACTTCCGCGAGATCGATGCCTTCATCGGCGCCACCCTCGGGCCCGATGCGCAACGTCGCTATTCGATCATTGTCAATGACCCGGAGCGCGTGGCACACGATATGAAACGTGGTATCTCCGAGGTGCGCGAGTACCGCAAGCACCGCGACGATGCCTATTATTTCAACTGGTCGCTGAAGATCGAGCTGGAATTCCAGCGGCCGTTCGTACCAACCCATGAAAACATGAGCAACCTGCAGCTGCACCGGGATCAGCCGCGCCACACCCTGGCGGCCAACCTGAGGCGCGCGTTTTCCGGTATCGTCGCCGGCAATGTCAAGAACGACGGCATCCGTGCCATCGAGAAACACGGCCACTTCGAGATCCGCGGCGACGCCACGGTCCTGGACCCGCTGGATTCGTTGCTCAAGTCATTCGTCGCGCAGCAGCGCATGAAACTTCCGGGTACGGATTACGTGCCCTGCTACCGCATCGTGAAGTAGGGTGCGTTCTACGCACCGCTAATGATGCACAAATCCTGCAACTGAATCAGAGAATGTGAAACGTGAAACGTGAGACGTGAGACGTGAGACGTGAAAAGTAGAATAGCCACGGAAGCACACGTAAAGACACGGAAAAATTGATTATTACCGGGTGCGTTCTACGCACCAATAAGGGCGCACAAATTGCAACCTGCAACAGCAACGGTACACAAAACGACCCGATTACCTTTACATGCAGGGTGTATTCTGCACGCCGGCAATGGTGCACGGAGTGCACCCTACATCTTTCTGAATTCCAGGAAATAATTGGCACGCAGCAGCGGCTTGTCGTCAACCATCCTGAAGCCGGCGGCCTGCACCTCGCGGATCACCTGGTCCCGGTCGCCGCGCACGTGCGACATGACCCAGCGCGAGCTGATGCGCGGATCGCGGCGGAAGTCGATAATGATGAGCCGCCCACCCCGGCGCAATGCACGGTGGATGGAGGCCAGCATGTCGTCCGGGTATTCGAAGTGATGGTAGGTGGCGGTGACGAAGGCCAGGTCGACGGCGTCGTCGGGCAGGCCGGTGGTGTGCTGTGAATTGACAATACCCTGCACATTGGACAGCCCCTGTTCGCGGCAGGTGCGCAGGATGTTCTCGACAAAGGTATCGGAGATGTCGACCGCGTAAACCGTGCCGCCGGGTTCCACCGCCCGTGCGAACAGCCGGGTGAACAGGCCGGTGCCGGCGCCGATGTCGGCCACCGTCATGCCGGGACGGACGGCACTGGCAGTGACAATGGCCTCGCGCCGTTCATACACCTCGCGATCGCGCCGTTCGAAGGTATTGACCCACTGTTGCCAGTTCGGGTGTTCGTAGCTGCGGTTGATGCCGGGGCGGACGCTTTGCTCCTGCGCCGCGAGCGTGCCGGCGGCCAGCAGCAAGGCCAGTACATACAGCACGAACCAACGGCGGCGGAGCAGGGTGGTCATGGCTGATAGCATAGCTGCTGGATCGGCCCTGGTCAGGCCGGCGCGTTGCGCGACTATAATCAAACTTTCCAGACGCTTCTTAAGGAACTGTAAAATGAAAGGTAACTGCTTGATTGCCATGCTGTTAATGGCTCTGCCCGGTACCGCGCCGGCCGGTTCGGTTGGCAACCCCTGGTGGTGGGATGATGCCTGGTGGAACGACGGGCTGTTGATGGTGCCGGAAAATTTCGCCACCGAGACGCGCTGGATCAGCTATCAGAGCGGGGACTTGGAGGTGCCGGCCATGGTGGTGCGGCCGGCACAGCCAGGCAGGTTCCCGGCAGTACTCTTCCTGCACGGCCGTCGCGGGCTGGACAGCCTGGTGCAGCGGCTGGCGCAACGGATCGCGGCGCGCGGCTTCGTGGTGCTGGCCCCGGATCTCTACACTGCGCACTTCATCGGTACGCACCCGATCGAACACGATTATGCGCTGGAAAAGGATGTCGATGCCGCGGTCGATGTGCTGCTGGCGCGCGATGATATCAGCGGTACCCGGGCGTGCCTGTATTCCCATACGCGAGGTGGCTATTACGCCCTCAAGGTGGCGACCACATTCAAACGCCAGGAACATGATATCGCGTGTTATGTTGCCACGTATCCGCACCTGCAGGACCCGAATGCCCCCGAGCCGCTGCAAGTCTACGGTTATGCGCCCGAGATCGAAGACCTGATGTTGCCGACGCTGGTCTTCATCGGTGACGAGGAGCAATACCAGCGCCGGCGCGTGATCGAGACCAGTATCAAGATACTGCAGGACAAGGGCCGGGATGCCCGGCTGGTGGTTTATCCCGGTGTCGGGCGCGGTTTCGATTTCCGCGATGCGGATGTCCGCACCTTTGCCGATGACCTGGCGTCGAAAGATGCCGTGCAGCGCGCGGCGGATTTCATGCGCAGGCATCTCGCGCAATAGGCGCGGACGCGGTTCGCGATCGTTTTAAATTCCGCATCGCGCATGAGATGCGCTCCTGCTCTTGATAAGAGTTGCCGGTGCGTGAAACGCACCCTACGCCCGGGTTTTATTTTTCCGTGTTGTTCCGTGGATTCCGTGGCCATTATCTATCGCGCAGGAGATGCACTCCTGCGCCCGGTAGACGCTCCTGTCGGAACGTGCGCTGTCCGCGAACGAAACAACCATTGCGGCTGGAAATAAACTGCTATGCATCCATAATGCCCGGTACCATGCCTGCCTGCGCACACTGCAATTACCCGGGTCGGCCGCGCCTGCAGCCGGCCTGGCTCCTTTGGCTGGCCATCCTCGTGTGGCTGGTGCCGCTGGGCTTCCTGGCACAGGGCTACTGGCCGTTTTTTCTGCTGCCCGCCGTGGCCATCAGCGCCTGGGCCTTTACTGCTGTGCGGCGCACCTGCCCGAACTGTGGCACAGTGGCGTCGACACGCAAACCGGACGCTGGCCCGCGGTAAACAGGTGACCGAAGCTGCGACCGACACCATGAAACCCCTGTACAGCACCGACCGCGAAGTCCTGGACACGGCCATCCGCTGGCTGGAGGCGGGGCAGCGCCCGCTCCTGGTGACGGTGGCGAAGACCTGGGGATCGTCGCCGCGCCCGCCCGGCGCCCTGATGCTGATGGCTGCCGACGGTCGCCAGTTCGGTTCGGTGTCGGGCGGTTGTGTGGAGGCAGACCTGGTATCACGCTACCGGGACGGGCAGCTCGGCGACCGGTTCCCGACCCTCATCGACTACGGCGTCGACCACGCGCAGGCGAGCCGGCTCGGCCTGCCCTGCGGCGGACGGCTGGAGCTGCTGGTCGAACAGCTCGACAACGCGGCTCCGCTCCGGCACATCCTGGAACGAACCGGCGCCGGGCAACTGGTGACGCGGCGCGTCTGCCTGGCTACCGGCGAGGTGAGCCTGCATACACCCATCGATGCCGCCGATGCCTTCAGTTACCAGGCCGACGTCCTCAGCAAACTGTTCGGTCCGCGCTGGCGATTGTTACTGATCGGCGACGGTGAACTGGCCCGCTACGTCACGCAACTGGCATTGACGCTGGATTATCACGTCATCATCTGCGATCCGCGCGAGCTGCCGCCGGCAGCACCGCTACCGGAGGGCGTCGACCGCGTACACACGATGCCCGACGAGGCGGTACAGGCCTGGGTCACGCATGCGCGCAGCGTGGTCGTCGCCCTGACACACGATCCGATACTCGATGACATGGCACTGCTCGATGCACTGGATTCACCGGCGTTCTATGTCGGTGCCATCGGCTCGCGACTCAACAGTGCGCGGCGGCGCGAGCGCCTGCAGGCGCTCGGCCTGACCGACGCGCAGGTGCAGCGCCTGCATGCCCCGGTCGGCCTGCCGATCGGCAGCCATGCACCGCCCGAGATTGCGCTGTCGATCATGGCCGAGATCACGGCGCTGCGAAACCGGGTGCAGCCCGTGGCCGTGGTACCGGCCATGCCTGCATGAGGCCGGCCTGCACCGCCATCCTGCTGGCCGCGGAGCAGGGCACGCGCTTCGGCGCCAACAAGCTGCTGCAAGCCCTGGCGGACGGCACGCCGATGGCCGTCGCCTGTGCACGCACGCTGCAGTCCGTGCCGGCACAGTGCCTCGC
>JBATJF010000072.1:0-16943 GCA_049668345.1 Gammaproteobacteria bacterium | reverse complement strand
GACCTGCCTGTACTAAGGCAGGACGCAGACCCGGAAATAGTCGAGATATTCCTCGAAGAAGCAAGCGGGGTACTGGCATCGATTTCGCTGAATATCCCGGAATGGATTCAGCAACCGGAGAATACCGAACTGCTTGAGGAGATACGGCGCAGTCTGCATACCCTCAAGGGTAGTGGTCGCATGGCAGGCGCAATGCTGATGGGTGAATTTGCCTGGTCGATCGAGGCGTTGCTCAACAAGCTTGTCGAAGGTTCCGTCAGATCCGGAGGTTCGCTGTTTGCCTTGCTTTCGCAGGTGCCGCAGGCGGCATCCGGCCTGTTGCGCCAGTTGCAGGACGGCGGTGAACCGGATATGGATATCGGCGTCATGATGCAGAAGGCCGCCGACCTGGCGAGTGCGAGTCCAGCTGCATCCAGTGACCATGCTGCGGAAGACGAGCGCGATGCAGAGGTAACGGTTGATGCTGAAATGTCGGCGTCCGAGGACGATGACATCGTGTTGATGGAGCTGTTTTCCACCGAGTGCAGCGAGCATCTTGGCACGCTTGCTGCTAGCAACCCGAATACAGGCGAGCCCGGCATGGTTACCGATGCACTCTATCGGGCATTGCATACCCTGACTGGTATCAGCGAGTCCGCCGATGTCCCCGGCATTGGTCGACTGGCAGCGGCGCTTTACGATTATTTCGGTGAACTCTACCAGGAAGGCAGGCCGGCCGCGCCGGAAGCCTTTGCCCTGCTGGATGACTGTGTGCGCGAGATGTCCTCGCAGTTGCAGCGTCTTCCCGATCGAAACCATGATGAGGACGTGGTGCATGACTTGCTCGGACAAATTGCCGCACTCCCGGCTGCCATCGTGGATGTGCAAGAGGAAGAGCCCCGGACTGCGGAAGAGAGTGCTGCCCCGGAAGCCATAACTGACGATGCAGAAGCCACCTTCGACGAGATACCCGAACTCCCTGCAGCTGCCATGCCTGCATATGATGAACAGGCAGCCGGATCTCCCGGGATCGAGGGGCAGGATGTCACCGAACAGGATCGTGCCAATCAGTACGCAATCGAGGAATCTGACGAGCCGTCAACACCCGAATCCGGGGTCGAAGCGCCCGTGCAGGGCGAAGGGGATATCTATTCCGGCATGGATCAGGAGCTCTACGAGATCTTTGTCGAGGAAGCCACGGAGATCATCGACAGCAGCGAGAGCTCGTTGCGTAACTGGTCAGAGTCGCCGGATGACCGTGATCTGATGGCTGAATTCCAGCGTCTGCTGCACACCCTGAAAGGTGGTGCCCGTATGGTAGATGTGCAGGCCATCGGCGACCTGAGTCATGCGCTCGAGTCATTGCTGACCCAGGTGGTGGACGGCGCGGTGGCGGCTAATGATGACCTGTTTGCCCTGTTGCAGGAATCACATGACCGGCTTGCTGAAATGCTGGAAAAGGTCAAGTCGCGTGCAGTAATTGATGCCGCGACCGATCTTGAAGCCCGACTCGCCGGGTTCAGGCGTGGTGAAAGCGGTGCGGCTGCAACGGAGGATCATGCTCCGGAGCGGGTGGCCGTTGCGGACCCGGCAGGTGCTGCCACGGAATACACGACGCCGGAAGCTGCCGATAAATATCAGCATGCTGCAGAACATGGCGAGGATGATGATAGCGAGCCGGAAGTTGCGGATATCGCGCCGCATTCCGGATTTGATGCCGTGGCGAGTGATAACGGCCTGATGGTGCAGGCCCTGGCCGCGCATCCGCAGACTGTAGAGCGGCGCAAGGAAGGGCGTTCACGCAGCGAACTGGTCAGGGTGCAGTCCGATGTGCTTGATAACCTGGTCAACAATGCCGGCGAGATCAATATCTATCGCTCCCGCATGGAACAGCAGATCAGTAATTTCAGCTTCAACCTGACCGAGTTCGACCAGACGATCAGCAGACTGCGTGACCAGCTGCGCCAGCTTGAAATGGAAACCGAGGCGCAAATCCTGTTCCGTTATGAACTGGAAGCCGAGAACCGTAACCAGGATTTCGATCCCCTGGAAATGGATCGCTATTCAAAGCTTCAGCAACTGTCGCGTTCCCTGATCGAGAGTATCAGTGACCTGCGCAGCCTGCATGACCTCATGGACGTCACGACCCGTGAATCAGAGACCCTGTTACTGCAGCAGTCACGCGTCAGCACGGACCTGCAGGAGGGGTTGATTCGTACGCGCATGATTCCGTTTGCGGGACTGGCGCCGCGTCTGCGCAGAATCGTGCGTCAGTCTGCCCGCCAGCTCGACAAGAAGGTCGACTTGCATCTGCGTGGAGCGGAAGGCGAGATGGACAGGGCGGTCATAGAGCGAATCGTGGCGCCACTGGAGCATATGCTGCGGAATGCCGTGGCGCACGGCATCGAGACCCCGGAGCAGCGCAAGAATGCAGGAAAACGTGTTGCCGGAACCATCACGATCGACTTCAATCGTGAAGGGACCGAGATCGTGCTGCGCATCAGCGACGATGGTGCCGGCCTCGATATAGATGCTATCCGTGCCCGTGCGATAGAACGCGGACTCATGGGCGCTGACACGGGTCTGCCTGATTCCGATGTCATGCAGTTCGTGCTACAGACCGGCTTCAGTACGGCCAGCGAAGTGACGCAGATCTCTGGCCGCGGGGTCGGGATGGACGTGGTGAACAGCGAGGTCAAGCAGCTGGGTGGTTCACTGCATATCGATTCGGTAAGCGGCGAGGGCTCGGTATTTACCATACGCTTGCCGTATACCCTGGCCATCAACCAGGCGTTGCTGATCACGATTGGCGAGCAGGTCTTCTGCGTACCCATGGGCAGCATCGAGGGCGTCGTTACCGCAAGTACCGAACAACTGCAGTCATGTTACGAAGACTCCACCCAGGAGTTCGGTTACGCCGGACATAACTACCAGTTGATGCACCTGGGATCCCTGCTTGGCATTAGCCGCATGGATCTGGAGAATGCCGGTACCCAGATCCCGGTGCTGCTGGTACGCACCGGAGACAAGCGGATCGGTATGCAGGTGGACTCATTGCTGGGCAGCCGTGAGGTTGTCATCAAACCGCTGGGCGCACAGTTGAGCCTGGTCGATGGTGTCTCCGGTGCAACCATACTCGGTGATGGCCGCGTAGTCATGATACTCGATATGTTTGCAATATCACGCATGAAGGTGCGGGAGCAGTCGCAGATGCGGCCGGCCGGTTCGCTGGAAGACAGTCGTCTGCTGGTGATGGTCGTCGATGATTCGATCACCGTCCGCAAGGTGACAACCCGACTCCTTGAGCGCAGTGGATACAGGGTCATGACTGCGAAGGACGGCGTCGATGCAATGGGGCAGTTGCAGGAAGTCGTACCGGACATGATGCTGCTCGATATCGAAATGCCGCGCATGGACGGTTTCGAGCTGGCGACCCATATGCGCAATGACGAGCGACTGAAGCATGTGCCGATTATCATGATCACATCGCGCACCGGCGACAAGCATCGCGAACGGGCTTTCGAGATCGGTGTAAACGAATACCTCGGCAAGCCTTATCAGGAATCCGAATTACTTACGTCAATCAACAATATTATCGGCGTCAATACGGTCGCGGTGCGGGCGTAGCGGCGTCACAGACAGCAGGAATTAACGATGGAAGGATCACAGGACAAGATACGCAGCCTCTGGGTCCCGTTGCGGAAGCTGAATCTGTTGTTGCCGAATGTGGCGGTTGCTGAAATCGGCAGCTATCGAACCCCCAAAGCGACACCGGACATGCCCGAATGGTACCTGGGTACTGTCCGGTGGCAGGATCAGGACATACCGGTGATGTCGCTGGAGTCTCTGGTCGGGATCAATGTACCATCAAATCCGGTGTTTTCCAGGTTGATGATACTGAACTCGGTACATCCGGGCAGCGCGGTGCGGAATTATGCAATTATCACCGCTGGTCTCCCGGGACTGATCCATTTCGCGAATGACACCGCCAGCGAATTTCATCCACTCGATGAGCCGGGGCTGAAATGCATTGTGCGTATCGGCAACGAAGAAGCGGTAATCCCCGATCTGGAATACCTGCAATCGCTGCTCGAGGAGCAGGTCGCCAGGGCTGCCTGACTATCTGAAGTCTCCCCATAGCGTCTGCAGACCCGCGATGGCGGCCAGGGCCGCAGTTTCTGTGCGCAGGATGCGCGGTCCAAGGCGAATTCCCGTGAACCCAAGCGAACGGGCGAGCGACTGCTCGTCCGGGTTCAACCCACCCTCGGGACCGGCGAGCAATGTGATCCCGCCTGCTGGCCTGGTCAGCGAATGCAGTGTTTCGCTGCCGTCAGGCTGCAGCAGCAGTTTCAGGAGGTCGGCTGACAGGGTTTCGAGCCATTCCGGCAGGCCCGCTGGCGGCAGCAATTGCGGCAGGGTATTGCGTCCGCACTGTTCGCATGCGCCGATGATTACACCCTGCCAGTGTTGCAGGCGTTTTTCCAGGCGCTCGCCCTTCAGATGAGACTGGCTTCGCTGCAGCCACAGCGGCTGTATGGTGCGAACACCCAATTCGACGGCTTTCTGCAATATTAGATCCATGCGGTCATGGCGTGCGATGCCCTGTGCGAGGATGATATGCAAAGCGGACTCGCGGTCACCCGGGATGTCTGTGCCGATTTGCAGCGTAATTCTGCCGCGACCGATATCGGCGAGAACAGCGTGATGTTCGTTTCCCGCTCCATCGAATATACGGATTACAGCCCCCCTGCGCATGCGCAGGACATGTGTAACATGATGCGCCGACTGACCTTCGACGGTGATATCGCTGCCAGCAGCCAGCTGCTGCGGTACGAGCAGACGCGGAATACTCATGATTCAGTCCCGGGTTGCATGTTCGATGGCGGAAAGTGCAACATCGGCCATCATGCCGATTTCCTCGGGTGTAATAACGTATGGCGGCATGAAATAGATGACATCGCCCAGCGGTCGGAGCAGCACCCCCCGTTGCAAGGCGTGCTGGTAAACCCGCAGGCCGCGACGCTCCTGCCATGGGTACGGACTGCGGCTTATCCTGTCCCTGACCATCTCGACGGCCAGGATCATGCCGGTTTGCCTGACTTCGCCGATATGCGGGTGGTCTTGCAGCGGGAGCGCAGCGGCATGCATGGTTTCTGCAAGCGGCCGGTTGTTTTCGATTACGTTGCCCGACTCGAACAGTTCAAGCGTCGCCAGTGCGGCGCGGCAGCCCAGCGGGTTACCGGTGTAGCTGTGGGAATGCAGAAATGCAGACAGCTTGTCGTAGGTGTCGTAGAAACAGTCATACACGCTGTTGTTCGTTAAAACAACGGAGAGCGGCAGGTAGCCGCCGGTCAGTCCTTTTGACAGGCACAGGAAGTCCGGCGTGATGCCGGCCTGCTCACACGCAAACATCGTGCCGGTACGCCCGAAACCGACGGCAATCTCGTCGGCAATAAGGTGCACTCCGTACCGGTCGCAGGCTTCACGCAACAGCTTGAGATAAACAGGGTCGTACATGCGCATGCCGCCGGCGCATTGCACCAGCGGCTCGATGATGACGGCGCAAATCTCGTCTGCGTGCTGCTCGAGAACGGATTCCATCTTGCCGAACTGCCGCATGCTGTAGTCATGCCAGCTTTCACCGTTCTCGCGGTGGTAACAGTCAGGACTCGCTACACTGATGGTTTCCATCAGCAACGGGCCATACGTGGCCTTGTACAGCTCGACATTGCCGACGGCCAGCGCGCCCAGCGTCTCCCCGTGATAGCTGTTTTCCAGCGTGACGAATTTTTTCTTGCCCGGGCTGCCCCGGTTCAGCCATGCATGAAAACTCATCTTGAGTGCTACCTCGATGGCCGAGGAGCCGTTGTCTGCATAGAAACAGCGATCCAGTCCCGGGGGTGTGATGGCTACCAGCTTTTCCGATAATTCGACTACCGCTTCGTGAGTGAAGCCGGCAAGCAACACGTGTTCCAGTGTGTCGAGCTGCCCGCGCAGCGCAGCGTTGATATACGGGTTGCTGTGACCGAACAGGTTTACCCACCACGAGCTGATGGCATCAAGATAACGGTTGCCGTCGTAGTCCTCCAGCCAGACACCCTTGCCGGAGCGGATCGGGATGACCGGCAGCCACTCGTGGTCCTTCATCTGCGTGCAGGGGTGCCACAGTACAGAAAGATCGCGACGGGACAGTTCGGCGTTGGACATACACTGAAGATACTGGAAACAGCCTGCCATTGGCCACACGGAATATCCCGTACAGGCTTCGGTGACATGGCGGGATAGAGGGTGAACCCGATGCCGGCGTGGCGGGGATATTTTCCACCTTCAGGGCGAGCGGGGCGGCGCCTGCCCGTGTGATTGCGTATTCACGGTGATTGAGCAAAACGGCGGTCATCCCCTGCACCCGCCTTGCCGGGTGCGCCGGCCTGCCGTCATGTTCCTCGCTCAGGCCGGTGACAGAGGCCTGCATGGATGACCCTGACGTGCTCGCTCTATGCCGCGCCGCTCATGACTGCCGGATGATGCCGCGTCTATCCACGCGCCATGAGCCCGACAGGCGTGGATATCAGCTCTCGGCTGCAGTCTCAGGGTTGCGGTCGAAGCGCGGCGGGCGCGGCGGGAGCAGTCGGTGCGGGCTTGGCCGGTTCGGGCGTAGCCGGCGCCGGCGATCTGGCCGGCTTTATCGCAGCTTCAGTCGTTGCACCCGCCGTTGCGGCCTTGTCGAAGCAGTGGATGTATGCTGAGGTTCCTTCTGTGCTGACATAGGAAATCAGGCATTCCTTGTGGTTGGCATCGTCCACTATTTTCCTTACCACCAGGTCGCCCTCGCGCAGGTAGCCCTGCTGTGAGATCCCGCCCTTGCTACTGCCCATGCTGTCATAGCAGGTCAGCGTAGGATTGGCACTGCCGACTCTCACGAATGCGATCAGGCAGGTCTTGGTGCTGTCAGCATCGACCACGCGTTCAATTTCCAGGTCGCCCTCGCGCAGGTGACCGGTGCGCTGGATATCGTCCTTGGCCGTGGGGCTGCTCTGATAACAGTTGATTGCCGGCGAGGTGCCTTCGGCGCTGACGTAGGCCACCAGGCAGGAGACGTTATTCAGCCTGTCCTTGATTTTGCGGACGACCAGGTTGCCCTTCTTGAAGTGCCCGGTCTGGTTGACATCGGACCGGTAGCCGCCCCGCGAGTCATAGCAGCTCATCACCGGGCTGGTGCCCAGGGTCCTGACATAGAATGCCAGGCAGATCTTGTTGCTTTCGAGATCCGTGACGGTGCGTACGATCAGGTCACTTTCGCGCAATGTACCGGTCTGCACCAGCAATGTGGATTGGTAATCTTCAGCCGCCGCGAGTATCGGCAGGCCTGACAACAGCAGCGCAAGCAACCTTTTCATTGTTCTCCTCCTGTTATCTGGTTGATACCGCTACCCTTTCGGGTATGACGGCCGTCGCTCCGTCCGGGCGCCGGACGCGAAATAGCGCATAATCTTGTATGTCGCGATATGACAGTAAATAATTGTAATTCGCAATCTATGGCGCTATACGCAATCATAATGTAATACCGATTGTGTATACGGCGTGTTTGACATAGGTCAGGTAAAGTGGAAATTACTTATGCTTTTATTGATTCTGGCCTGATGGATAAGCCCCCTTCGGATGATCCGGCTTGAATGTATAACATCATAATATTAAAGCAAAAAAATGGAGGTAATGGTATGTTGAAACGTTACACAATTATGCTATCTGCGGCGGTCCTAGCCTTGGGGATGAGCGCTGTGCAGGCCTTCAATTTTATGAATCCGGGCGACTGGTTCGATAATGACCGCCATGATCGCTATGACCGGGGCTACTACGGTGGCTATGGTCCGTACGGCGGTGGACCCTATGGCTGGGGTGGCGGTCCCTATGGTTGGGGTGGCGGTCCCTACGGCTGGGGTGGTGGTCCCTATGGCTGGGGTGGTGGACCCTATGGCGGGCAACCGAGCACGATAGTCGTTACCCCGTCGTCAGGTGACAGTAAGCCGGCTCCACCCCCCAAAGTTCCCGAGTAAGCTCCGGTAGCCAGCCTGATGGGGTCGGGATTTCCCGTACCCCGCTTGACACAGGAAGCGATCTCCGATTTGGCGCCGTGCAAAATCGACGGGTTTACTTTCCCGTGCCGGCGCGCGTAATCAGGCCCAGTGACTCCAGGTTGTTCCAGATAGCAAGTGCCGGTTCTGCGCGGTTCAACGTGTAGAAATGCAGGCCTGGTGCGCCATGCGCCAGCAGTCGTTCGCACAGACCGGTAACGACTTCCTCGCCGAAGGCGCGGATGGACTTGAGGTCCTCACCGTAGGATTCCAGGCGCCTGCGAATCCAGCGCGGTATTTCCGCGCCGCAGGCATCGGAGAAGCGTACCAGCTGATAGTAGTTGGTGATGGGCATGATGCCCGGCACGATCGGGATGTGAATGTCCTGCTTCGCGCAGCGATCGATGAAGTTCAGATAGGCATCCGCATTGTAGAAATACTGGGTGATCGCGCTGTCGGCCCCGGCTGACACCTTGCGTCTGAAATTGGCCAGGTCGCGATCGGGACTCGTGGCTTGCGGGTGGTATTCCGGGTAGGCGGCGACCTCGATGTGGAAGTGGTCGCCGGTTGTCTCGCGGATGAATGCGACCAGTTCGTTTGCGTAGCGAAATTCACCTGCCTCGACCATGCCGGAGGGCATGTCGCCGCGCAATGCCACGATATGCCGGATGCCCTTTGCCATGTAACCGTCCAGCATCTCGCTGATATTGTCGCGTGTCGAACAGATACAGGACAGGTGCGGTGCGGTCTCGATACCTGATTTGGCCTGGATGTCGGTAACGGTCTCAAAGGTACGGTCGCGGGTGGAGCCGGCGGCGCCGAAGGTGACCGAAAAGAAGCGCGGCTTGAGCGTGGCAAGTTTCAGGCAGGTGGATTCCAGTTTCGCTATTCCGTCCGCGGTCTTGGGCGGGAAGAACTCGAAACTGAAGGTTGCGCGGTTGGTATCCATGGCACGGATGGTCAGTTCATTTCACCGCAGTAATGCGCGTGTAAGGTGAATCACACCGCCGGCCCTGCAGAGCCGGGGACGGCGGTGCCAATGATTTGTCAATAGCGATAGTAATCGGGCTTGTACGGACCTTCTACAGGCACACCGATGTAGTCGGCCTGCTGCTGCGACAGCGTGGTCAGGTTAGCCCCGATCTTCGACAGATGCAGGCGGGCGACTTCCTCGTCCAGTTTTTTCGGCAGGGTGTAGACCCGGTTCTCGTACTTCTCGCCATGACCCCACAATTCCATTTGCGCCAGGGTCTGGTTGGTGAAACTGTTGGACATGACGAAGCTCGGATGGCCGGTCGCGCAGCCGAGGTTCACCAGCCGGCCTTCCGCCAGCAGGATGATCCGGTTGCCGCTGGGCAGCATGATGTGGTCGACCTGCGGCTTGATGTTGTCCCAGGGATATTTCTTCATGCTGGCGACGTCGATCTCGTTGTCGAAGTGACCGATGTTGCAGACGATGGCCTGGTCGCGCATCTTCAGCATGTGGTCATGGGTGATGACGTGATAGTTGCCGGTCGCGGTGACGAAGATGTTGGCCTTGTCGACCGCCTCTTCCATGGTCACCACACGGTGGCCTTCCATCGCGGCCTGCAAGGCGCAGATCGGGTCGATCTCGGTGACCCAGACGGTACAGCCGAGTCCCTTCAGTGATTGTGCGCAGCCCTTGCCGACATCGCCATAGCCGATGACGATAGCGATCTTGCCGGCGATCATAACGTCGGTGGCGCGCTTGATGCCGTCGACCAGCGACTCGCGGCAGCCATACAGGTTGTCGAACTTGCTCTTGGTGACCGAATCGTTGACGTTGATGGCAGGGAACGGCAGCTCGCCACGTTCCTGCAACTGGTACAGCCGGTGGACACCGGTAGTGGTTTCCTCGGTGACGCCCTGGATGTTGTCGTGCACCTTCGAGTACCAGCCGGGCTGGCTGGCCAGCCGCGACTTGATGCTTTTGTACAGTGCGACTTCTTCTTCACTGCCGGGCTTGTCCAGGACGGACGGGTCCTGCTCCGCCTTCTTGCCCAGCATCACCAGCATGGTGGCGTCGCCGCCGTCGTCCAGGATCATGTTCGGCGTGCCGCCGTCGTGCCATTCCATGATGCGGTGTGTGTATGCCCAGTAATCGTCCAGCGACTCGCCCTTGAGGGCATAGACAGGGATGCCCTCTTCGGCAATTGCCGCCGCGGCATGGTCCTGGGTGGAGAAGATATTGCACGATGCCCAGCGCACCTCGGCACCGAGTTCGACCAGCGTCTCGATCAGCACGGCGGTCTGGATGGTCATGTGCAGGCTGCCGGCGATACGCGCCCCCTTCAGCGGCTTCTTGGTCCCGTATTGCTCGCGCAGTGCCATCAGGCCGGGCATCTCGGTCTCGGCAATGGCGATTTCCTTGCGGCCCCAGCCGGCAAGGCTGATGTCGGCGACCTTGAAGTCGGGTTTGTCCTGCCTGGCAGCTTGTATGCTCATGAAGTACCTCTTGTTGTCGATTCGTTAACGGCCGGCCTCGGCGCGCAGGGTGTCGGCCAGGTCGGTATTTTCCCAGGTAAAGCGGTCACCCGTGCGACCGAAATGACCGTATGCCGCAGTATCCCGATAGCCAGGTCTGAGCAGGTCCAGCATCTTCACCATGCCGCGCGGCCGCAGGTCGAAATGCTTGCGCACCAGTGCCACCAGCTGGGCCTCGTCCACCTTGCCGGTACCGAAGGTATTAATGCTGATGGACGTCGGCTCGGCGACGCCGATGGCATAGGAAACCTGGATCTCGCACCTGTCGGCCAGGCCGGCGGCAACGAGGTTCTTGGCCACGTAACGCGCGGCATAGGCGGCCGAACGATCCACCTTGCTGGGATCCTTGCCGGAAAATGCGCCACCACCGTGCCGGGCCATGCCGCCATAGGTGTCGACGATGATCTTCCGGCCGGTCAGGCCGCAGTCACCCATCGGGCCGCCAATGACGAAGCGGCCGGTCGGGTTGATGTGAATGTTTTCCTGCTTGCACTGGTCGAGCCACTCTGCCGGGATGACCGGCTTGATGATCTCGTCCATGACCGCTTCGCGGATGGCCTTGAGACCAATGTCCGGATCATGCTGGGTCGACAGCACCACGGCCTCGACGCCAACCGGGCGGTCGTTTTCATATTTAAAGGTGAGCTGGCTCTTGGCGTCCGGACGCAGCCACGGCAGGGTGCCGTTCTTGCGCACCTCGGCCTGGCGTTCCACCAGCCGGTGGGCATAGGTGATCGGCGCCGGCATCAGCACATCGGTCTCGTTGCTGGCGTAGCCGAACATCAGCCCCTGGTCGCCGGCACCCTGTTCGCGGTCTTCCGACTCGTCCACGCCCATGGCGATATCCGGTGATTGCTTGCCGATGGCATTCAGCACCGCACAGGACTCCCAGTCGAAACCGATGTCCGAACTGTTGTAGCCGATGTCACGCACCGTGTGGCGCACAATGGCCTCGAGATCCACCCACGCGCTGGTGGTGACCTCGCCGGCGATCATGACCATGCCGGTCTTGACCAGTGTCTCGACGGCGACGCGCGCATGGGCATCCTGCTCGAGAATGCCGTCCAGCACCGCATCCGAAATCTGGTCGGCGACCTTGTCCGGATGGCCTTCGGACACGGATTCTGATGTAAATATATGAAAATTAGACATAATTTATGCTTATTGGTCACACGGAACGGGCAAGTTTACCCTACGTTGGTGATATTTTCATCAGCGCGCGTGTTGCATAGAGTACACATCTTGCTGATGCATGAGGATTGGACTTTGGTTCGTACTGAGACACCGGTATGCGAATTCGGTTTACCCGCCGTCGATTTCGCGCTGCCCGGGACGGACGGGAAGACCTGGACACTCGAAGAATGCTGCGGTCCACGCGGTCTGCTGGTGATGTTTATCTGCAACCATTGCCCCTTTGTACAGGCAATCCGCGAACGGCTGGTGCGTGACACGCGGGAGTTGCGGGAACTGGGAGTCCACAGCGTGGGCATCATGTCCAATGATCCCCGCCAGTACCCGGAAGACAGTTTCGAGAATATGCGCGCGATCGCCGCAGAATATGATTTCCCGTTTCCCTACCTGCTGGACGAGACCCAGCAGGTCGCGCGTGCCTACGGCGCCGTCTGTACCCCTGATTTCTTCGGCTATAACAGTGAGTTGAAGCTGCAGTACCGGGGGCGCCTGGATGCCAGCGGTAGGCAGGCGGCGGCACCGGATGCGCGCCGTGACCTGTTCGAGGCCATGCGCCAGGTGGCCGCGACCGGCCAGGGGCCGATGGATCAGATCCCCAGCATCGGCTGCTCCATCAAGTGGCGCGATGCGGAGCCCGCAGGGACTTGATCCAGGTCAATAAGTTCTTGTTATACAGTGATAAAGAATCGTTCGGCGAAACGGTGACCGCCGCGCCCTGCTATTGCCGTAGCGGTCAAACTAGGGGAAAATAGCGCGCCTTGCCTGAAGGCAGGTGCCCGATGGCCGGCGGGAAGCTCGATACCGACAAGGCCTGCGCAAACGACACGAACAATTGCCTCAGTGCAACTGAATGGCACTGGAGGCTTTTTTTATCGCTGAACCCGGACGCGCCGGCAGGCGCGCCTCGCCACACATGCACGTGACGGCGGTGCGGCGACAACGTTGACAGGAATTCAAATCAGAACAGGAGAAAACAATGGCTCAGCGTAAAGACCTTGCCAATGCCATCCGTGCCCTCAGCATGGATGCCGTGCAAAAAGCCAAGTCCGGTCATCCTGGTGCCCCCATGGGCATGGCGGATATCGCCGAGGTACTCTGGAACGACAATCTGAAGCACAGTCCGGCCAACCCGAAGTGGTCCGACCGCGACCGTTTCGTGCTGTCCAACGGTCATGGCTCGATGCTGATCTATTCCCTGCTGCATCTGACCGGCTATGACATGACGCTGGACGACCTCAAGAATTTCCGCCAGCTGCATTCCAGGACACCGGGGCATCCGGAATACGGCTATGCACCCGGCGTCGAAACCACCACCGGGCCGCTCGGGCAGGGCATCACCAATGCCGTCGGCATGGCCATCGCCGAGCGCGCGCTGGCTGCGGAGTTCAACCGTGACGGCCACGAGATCGTCGACCACAACACCTGGGTATTCCTGGGCGATGGTTGCATGATGGAAGGTATCTCCCACGAGGCCTGTTCGCTGGCCGGTACGCTGGGCCTGGGCAAGCTGATTGCCTTCTGGGACGACAACGGCATCTCCATTGACGGTCATGTGGATGGCTGGTTCACCGATGACACGCCGAAGCGCTTCGAGGCCTACGGCTGGCACGTGGTGGCGGGTGTCGACGGTCATGATGCGGCCGCCATCCAGAAGGCCATCGATGCGGCGCGTGCCGAAACCGGCAAGCCGTCGCTGATCTGCTGCAAGACCATCATCGGCTACGGTTCGCCGAACAAGGCGGGCAGCCATGACAGCCACGGCGCGCCGCTGGGCGAGGACGAGATCGCGCTGACGCGCAAGGAGCTGGGCTGGGATCACGCGCCGTTCGTGGTGCCCGACGATATCTATGCCGCCTGGGACGGAAAGGACAAGGGTGCCAGGACGGAAGCCGAGTGGAACGAGCGCTTTGCCGCCTACAAGGCCGCCTATCCGGAACTCGCGGCAGAATATGAACGCCGCATGGCCGGCGAACTGCCGGCAGACTGGGCGAAGAAATCCGCGGCGTTCGTTGCCGGCGTGAATGACAAGGCCGAATCGCTGGCCACGCGCCAGGCTTCGCTGAAGTCGATCGAGGGTTACGCGCCGCTGCTCCCGGAACTTTTCGGCGGTTCCGCCGACCTGGGCTGTTCCAACCTGACCGAGTGGTCGGGCCACAAGCCGATGCGTGCTGCCAGTCCGAAGGCCAACTACGTCAACTACGGCGTGCGCGAATTCGGCATGTCCGCCATCCTGAACGGCATTGCCCTGCACGGCGGGTTCGTTCCGTTCGGTGCTACCTTCCTGATGTTCTCGGAATATGCACGGAATGCCCTGCGCATGGCCGCGCTGATGAAGGTGCCGAGCATCTTCGTCTATTCGCACGATTCCATCGGCCTCGGTGAAGACGGTCCGACCCACCAGGCGGTCGAGCAGATCCCGACCCTGCGCATGATCCCGAACATGTCCCTCTGGCGTCCCTGCGACACGGTCGAGAGCGCGGTTGCCTGGAAGCTGGCCATCGAGCGCAAGGACGGCCCCAGCTGCCTGATCTTCTCGCGCCAGGGACTGCCACACCAGACGCGCAGCAAGGACCAGATCGATGCGATCAGCCGCGGTGGCTACATCCTGAAAGACTGCGACGGTACACCGGAGGCAATCATCATTGCGACCGGTTCCGAAGTGGCGCTGGCGATGGATGCCGCCGGACAGCTCGCCGACCGCAGGATCCGTGTGGTTTCCATGCCTTCGACCACCACCTTCGATGCACAGGATGCCGCCTACCGTGAATCTGTGCTGCCATCCGCCGTCACGGCGCGTGTCGCCGTCGAGGCCGCGGTCACCGATGGCTGGTACAAGTATGTCGGTCTGGGTGGCAGGGTCGTGGGTATCGACCGCTTCGGTGAGTCGGCGCCGGCTCCGGTGCTGTTCAAGGAATTCGGCTTCACGGTTGAGAATGTAGTGAGCGCGGTGAACAGCGTCCTCTGATTCAATACGTTTTCTTCGCCCCGCGAAGGGGCGAAATTATTTTCAAATAACATGCAGGAGAACGAGTATGACGATTAAAGTCGGTATCAATGGCTTCGGCCGAATTGGCCGTATGGCATTCCGTGCCATCTCGAAAGACTTCCCGGACATCGAGGTGGTCGGTATCAACGACCTGCTCGACCCCGACTACCTGGCCTACATGCTGAAGTACGACTCGGTGCACGGTAACTTCCAGGGCGACATCGCCGTCGACGGCAATACCATGATCGTCAAAGGCAAGAAGATCCGCCTGACCGCCGAACGCGACCCGGCCAATCTGAAGTGGAACGAGATCGGAGCCGACCTGGTCATTGAATGTACCGGCTTCTTCCTGACCGAAGAGACCTGCCAGAAGCACATTGCTGCCGGCGCCAGGAAGGTCGTGCAGAGTGCGCCGTCCAAGGATGCCACGCCGATGTTCGTGTATGGCGTGAACCACAAAACCTACGCCGGTCAGGCCATTGTCTCCGCCGCCTCCTGCACCACCAACTGCCTGGCGCCGGTCGCCAAGGTGCTGCACGACAACTGGGGTATCAAGCGCGGCCTGATGACCACGGTGCACGCCGCCACTGCCACCCAGAAGACCGTCGATGGCCCGTCCATGAAGGACTGGCGCGGTGGCCGCGGCATCCTGGAAAACATCATCCCGTCTTCCACCGGTGCCGCCAAGGCCGTGGGCAAGGTCCTGCCTGAGCTGAACGGCAAGCTGACCGGTATGGCTTTCCGCGTTCCAACCTCGGACGTGTCCGTGGTCGACCTGACCGTCGAGCTGAACAAGGACGCCAAGTACGACGATATCTGTGCCGCCATGAAGAAGGCCGCGACGTCCGGCGACCTGGCCGGCGTGCTGGCCTACACCGACGAGAAGGTGGTTTCCACCGACTTCCGTGGCCGTGGCACCCCGTCCATCTTCGACGCCGAGGCCGGTATTGCCCTGGATCCGACTTTCGTCAAGATCGTGGCCTGGTACGACAACGAGTATGGCTATACCTGCAACATGCTGCGCATGGTGAAACACGTAGCCAAGTAGGCCGTCAGGCATTCAGCCTCCGGCTACCAGCCACGGACATGGCTGCTAGCCGGAGGCTGGAGGCTCCCGCTGAGCGGTTTCAGGCAAGGCACACCTTGGTCCTGAGATCTTTCAGAACAGTTAACAAGGAGATCAATCATGTCCTTCATCAAGCTGACCGACCTCGACCTGGCTGGCAAGCGCGTGCTGATCCGCGCCGACCTCAACGTGCCGGTGAAAGACGGCAAGGTGACATCCGACGCGCGCATCAGCGCCTCCATGCCCACTATCGAGCACTGCATGAAGGCAGGTGCCAAGGTCATGGTGATGTCGCACCGCGGCCGCCCCGTGGAGGGACAGGTCGACGAGGAAAACTCGATGCAGCCGATTGCAGACGACATGTCGGCCAAGCTCGGCAAGCCGGTGCGCCTGGTCAAGGACTACCTCGATAACGCGCCGCACCTCGGCGATGGCGAGGTCGTGCTGTTCGAGAATGTGCGCTTCAACGCCGGCGAGAAAAAGGACAACGAGGCGCTGGCGAAAAAGTATGCGGCCCTGTGCGACGTGTTCGTGATGGACGCCTTCGGTACCGCGCACCGTGCGCAGGCCTCGACCCACGGCGTGGGCAAGTTTGCCCCGATTGCCTGTGCCGGTCTGCTGCTTGCCGAGGAACTGGATGCGCTGGCCAAGGCGCTGGCCAACCCGGCGCGGCCTATGGTGGCGATCGTCGGCGGTTCCAAGGTGTCCACCAAGCTGACCGTGCTGGAGGCGCTGTCCGAGAAGGTAGACCAGCTGGTCGTCGGCGGCGGCATCGCCAACACCTTCCTCAAGGCCACCGGCAAGAACGTCGGCAAGTCCCTGTGCGAGGAAGACCTGGTCCCGACCGCCCAGGCCCTGATCGAGAAGATGAAGGGACGCGGCGCGAGTATCCCGATCGCCGTGGACGTGGTTTGTGGCAAGAACTTCGATGAAAACGAGCCGGCTGTGCTGAAGGATGCGGGCGACGTCGAGGACGACGACATGATCTTCGATATCGGTCCGAAGTCCGCGCAGGATCTGGCCGACATCATCAGCAAGGCCGGCACCATTGTCTGGAACGGCCCGGTCGGCGTGTTCGAATTTGACCAGTTCGGCGAGGGCACAAAAACCGTAGCCATGGCGATTGCCAATGCCAGGGGCTTCA